>NZ_CP097757.1:600000-780612 GCF_023586085.1 Blochmannia endosymbiont of Camponotus sp. | reverse complement strand
TGATACGATGTTTTCTTTTTCTATGGAGGGGAGTCATAACGTTCGATCTGTGCATAAACAAGTAGCATTTGCATGGGCCCCAGGATGGAATTCTCCGCAAGCTTGGAATAAATTTCAAGATAAGGTAGGTGGGCATTTATATTCTGGAGATCCAGGAGTACGTGTACTACATACTAATAATAGTTCGACATTCAGTTGGTTTGACATGATTCCTCAGTCTTTTAAAACAATCGAAAATATTGATCGATGGTTAATAGTGCCTTATTGGCATTTATTTGGAAGCGAAGAAACTTCTCAACGAGCTAAATGTATTCAAGATTGCATGCCAAATCCTTATGTTATGATTAATCAATCAGATGCGTTGCGATTGAACATAAAAAAAAATATGTTGCTTAAATTTACATGTGCTGAGCAAATTTTGTGTTTACCAACAAAATTTAGCATTAATTTACCTAAAGGACATCTTGGATTGCCCTTAGGTTTTCCAGATATTCCTGTATTTTTGTCTGGTATGTATGCGCATGACGTTCAAGGAGTATTATCATGATTTTTTGTTCGTCAGAAATTATTACACTACATTGGTGTTCTGCTGTTCTCCGTGCCACAGTTATTTTATTAGTGGTAGTTGCTTGCGGTGCGTATATGAGTTTTTTAGAGCGTAGATTATTGGCATTGTTTCAAAATCGTTATGGTCCTAATCGAGTAGGTTGGAATGGATTGTTGCAGTTATGGGCTGATTTAATTAAAATCATGTTTAAAGAGGATTGGGTTCCTCCATTTTCTGATCGTGTTATATTTATTTTAGCTCCAGTAATAGCTTTTATTTTCTCATTAATGAGTGTATTAATTATTCCATTTACTCCTACCTGGGTAATATTAGATTGTAATATTGGCGTATTATTTTTTCTTATGATGTCAGGATTAATGGTTTATTCGGTGTTATTTGCAGGTTGGGCGAGTAATAATAAGTATGCTTTAATTGGGTCTGTACGTGCTGCCGCACAAACTATTAGTTATGAGATATTTTTAGGATTATCTGTTATGGGTGTGGTTGCTAAATCTGGATCGTTTAATTTAAAAAATATAGTTGAAGATCAAGTATATTTATGGAATATAATTCCTCAATTTTTAGGATTTATTACTTTTTTTTTAGCAGGCATAGCTTTGTGTCATAGGCATCCATTTGATCAACCAGAATCAGAGCAAGAGTTAGCTGCCGGTTATCATATTGAATACTCTGGCATCAAATTTAGTTTGTTTTTTATTTCTGAATATATCAATATGATTGTAATTTCATCGTTTATTGTAACGTTATTTTTTGGAGGTTGGAAAGGACCTTGGTTTCCTCCTATTATCTGGTTCGTCGGTAAAACTTTTTTATTTTTGATGGTATTTGTATTAATACGCGCAGCATTACCTCGTCCACGTTATGATCAAGTTATGTTAATAGGGTGGAAGTTTCTTTTACCTGTTACGTTGTTTAATTTATTAAGTACTGCTGTTATTATTTTATTATAAATTATATATATAGGTTAAATATAATGAAGTTGAGAAAGATTTTTATAGATATCGGTTCTATATTGCGTAGTATTTGGATGATAGGAATGCAGGCATTCAGTACACGTGAGACTCAGCTGTATCCTGACGTTCCGTATATTCCATCACATAGATATCGTGGTCGTATTGTATTGACTCGAGATTCTTCAGGCCAAGAACGATGTGTAGCTTGTAATTTATGCGCTGTAGCTTGTCCAGTAGGCTGTATTTCTTTAAAAAAAGGAGAATCTGTGGATGGACGATGGTATCCAGAATTTTTTAGGATCAATTTTTCTAGGTGTATTTTTTGTGGTATGTGCGAAGAGGCGTGTCCAACTGCAGCTATTCAGTTAACTTCAGATTTTGAGATGAGTGATTTTAACAGGCGCGATTTAGTATATGAAAAATCTGATTTATTAATATCAGGTCCTGGTAAATATTCAGAATATGATTTTTATCGATTTTCTGGTAAAGAAATATTGGATAAAAAAAAGGGAGATGCAAAAAATGAAATGCAGCCTATAAGTGTTAAAAATATATTGCCTTAATCTTGAAGCCAATAAGAGCAATGAGGAGTCATATGTTATGACAGCTTTGTTTTATGTTTCCGGTATTATAGCAATAATATCTACAATGTGTGTAATTGTACATTATCATCCGATACACGCTTTGCTATATTTAATAGTTTCATTTATATCTATGTCGTGTAATTTTTTTTCTTTAGGAGCGTCTTTTGCCGGTGCTGTAGAAATTATTATTTATGCGGGAGCTATCATGATTCTATTCGTATTTGTAATAATGATGCTTAATGCAAAAACTATTACATTTAGAGAACAAAAAAGTAGATTTTTAAATCCTATATTAGGCTGTGGTGCTGTATTTTTGACAGGTATTTTACTTATTATTTTATTGTATGTTTCTTTTGGATTAAAAGATTGTTTTATCAATATAAATAGATCGATAATAGACTCCAAACAAATTGGTATTTCATTATTTGGGCCATATTTATTAATGGTAGAGTTGGCATCATTTTTATTATTAAGCGCATTAATCTCTGTGTTTCATTTAGCACGAAATCATAAATTATCTGACAATTGTATTGTTTCTGATCAGTCGCAAGAATAGAAAATATGATTCCTTTATCGCATGGTCTTAGTTTATCTATAATTTTATTCATATTAGGATTAGTTGGTCTAATAATAAGACGCAATATGTTATTTATATTATTAGGGCTAGAAATTATGCTGAATGCAGCTGCTTCAGCTTTTGTAATTGTAGGATCATATTTGGGGCAATCAGATGGTCAAGTTATATATATATTAGTAATTACTTTAGCTGCTTCTGAATCTGCAATTTCTTTAGCTTTATTACTTCAATTATACCGTCGTTGTCACACATTGCATATTGATAAAATTAGTGGGATGCGTGGATGAATCTACTTTTTTTAACTATATTATTTCCGTTTTTAGGATTTACTATATTAGCTATTTCTCAAGGAAGATGGTCTGAAAATATTTCCGCTATAATAGGAGTGGGTACGGTAGGTTTATCGCTGTTTGTTACTATATGTGTAATGTTTAATTTTTATTGTGATACTGGTAATGACATGAATTTTGTGTTCGTGCAGAATCTTTGGACGTGGTTTGCTATTAATGCTTTATATATTACTGTAACGCTTAGGTTAGATGGATTATCCTTGATAATGTTGTCATTAATAACTGGAGTTGGATTTATTATTCATTTATATGCTGCTTGGTATATGAGCGGATGTGAAGGTTATTCTCGCTTTTTTGCTTATACTAATTTATTTATGGCTAATATGATTCTTTTAGTATTATCAGATAATTTATTGTTGATGTATTTTGGATGGGAAGGTGTAGGTTTATGTAGTTATTTATTAATTGGGTTTTATTATGTTGATTTTAGAAATGGAATGGCAGCGCTAAAGGCATTTGTTATAACACGTTTTGGAGATATATGTTTGATATGCGCATTATTTATGATTTTTGATCAATATCAAACTTTAAGTTTTAGTAAATTATTAGCATTAGAACTCAAATTTCCTTCATCGTATCATTTTTTAAGTGATACTACATGCATATCTTTTATGTTGCTCATTGGAGCAATAGGAAAATCGGCTCAATTACCTTTACAAAATTGGCTAACAAGTGCTATGGTTGGTCCAACTCCGGTGTCGGCATTAATCCATGCAGCTACTATGGTGACTTCTGGTGTATATTTAATAATTCGTATGAGTAATTTTTTTTCGATGACTCCAAATATTTTATATTTGACCGGTGTTATTGGTTCGTTGACTATAGTGTTGTTCGGTTGTTCCGCGTTATTACAAAGTAATATTAAAAAAATCTTAGCATATTCTACTATTAGTCAAATAGGATACATGTTTTTAGCCCTAGGAGGACGCCATTGGGGAGCTGCTATGTTTCATGTAGTAACGCATGCTTTTTTTAAAGCATTGTTATTTTTAGCTGCAGGTTCATTAATTTATGCTTGTAGACATGAACAAAATATTTTTAAAATGGGAGGATTATATAAATCTATACCTTTCATTTATGTATGTTTTTTAATAGGTGGCGCATCTTTATCTGGAATTCCTATAGTTACTGCTGGATTTTATTCGAAAGAATTAATTATGTTAAAAACCTTGGTTAATCATGATTATTTTTTCTTGTTTTCGGGATTGATAGGGATATTTTTGACACCTATTTATACGTTTCGTATGATTTTTGTTGTGTTTCATGGTTCTAATAAAATAAAACCACGTATATGTAATAAAATTACTCAAAATTTTCCTTTAGTTGTGTTGTTGTTATTGTCTACGTTTATTGGTGGATGGATAAAGTTACCTTTATCAGTAGATATCGTGGGTACTAATACCAATACAGTATGTAATTATAGCCAAGTATATTTTGAAATAGCATCTGGGTTTTTAGTTATTTTTGGGATTTGGTTTGCTTCGATTTTTTGGCTGGATTCTTTAAATAGTATTACAAGACAGATTAGGAGGCCTCATTTATCTGAAATAGTAAAGCGATACATAATATTGTTATGTTACTATGGATGGGGGTTTGATTGGTTATATAAATTAATATTTGTAAAACCATATTTGGTTATAACAAAAAAATTATCTTGTTCTGATCCAGTTAATACAATCATAAATATTTTCACATCATTGTTATGTTGGCTTAAGAGTGGTTTGGCATTGAGTGCAAATGGGAAACTAAATTGGTATATAGTTTCGATGAATATAGGAGCAGTGATTATACTCATTATGATTTTAATTTATGATCATGTGTAAGTTGGTTCAATATAGTTGGATGTATGTGAAAAAACATAAATATTAGCATGTATGTTTTAGAGAGAAAAATAAAATAGTATGTTATTACTTATCTTAATATTTATTCCTTTTGCTTTCGGATTGTTATGTTGGCAATCAGAACGTATTGGGTATTGGATGCCTCGTTGGGTTGCTTTATCTGGAATGAGTATGACATTTTTTATTACTTTGTTTATATGGAAAAATAAGTGTAATAATGTATTGGATGTATATTCAACAGGGTATGTATTTCCTCAATGGCAATTAGAATATGTATATCCTTGGATTCCAAGATTTGGGATTAATTTTCATTTAGCGTTGGATGGATTTTCTTTGTTAATGGTGACATTATCCGGTTTTTTAGGATGTATGGCAGTGTTATGTTCTTGGTGTGAAATTAATCGTTATCCAGGTCTTTTTTATCTCAATTTGTTATGGATTTTAGGTGGAGTTATCGGTGTTTTTTTGTCAATTGATATGTTTTTATTCTTTTTTTTCTGGGAAATAATGCTTGTTCCGATGTATTTTTTAATATCTTTATGGGGACATAAAGAAGTAAACAGAAGTGATCGTATTAATACTGCTATTAAATTTTTCGTTTATACTCAATTTAGTGGGTTATTAATGTTGGTTTCTATTATTGCTCTTGTGACTATAAATTATAATATGAACGGAGTGTGGTCTTTTAGTTACCAAGATTTATTGAACACTATGTTATCATCGAACATGGAATATTTGATTATGTTAGGATTTTTTTTTGCTTTTGCAGTAAAAATGCCAATTGTTCCATTTCATGCATGGTTGCCAGATGTTAACAGCCACGCTCCTACTGCTGGGTCAGTAGATTTAGCAGGAATTTTACTAAAAACAGCAGCTTATGGATTTTTCCGATTTATTTTGCCGTTATTTCCTTGTGCTTCGAAAGCTTTTGCCCCGATTGCTATGTGTTTAGGTTTATTAAATATTTTTTATGGAGCTTGTATGGCATGCGCACAAACTGATGTTAAGCGTTTAATTGCATATGCTAGTATATCTCATATGGGATTTGTATTAATTGCGGTTTATAGTGGCGTTCAATTGTCATATCAAGGTGCTGTTGTACAAATGATTTCTCATAGTTTGTCGGTCGCTGGAATGTTTATACTTTTTGGTCAATTATATGAACGAATACATACTAGAGATATGCGTTTAATGGGAGGACTATGGAGTCGTCTACATTTAATTCCTGCATTTTCTTTATTTTTTGCGGCGGCAACATTAGGATTACCAGGAACTGGAAATTTTATTGGAGAAGTGACTATTTTATTTGGTAATTTTAAAGTAGCTCCTGTAATTACAATACTAGCTTGTTTTGGGATAATATTGTCATCAATTTATTCTCTTATTTTGATACAACGTATGTATTATGGTCCAATATTAATTTGTACTGGTAGTAGAAGTAAACTGTTAACGAATATGACATTACGAGAAAAGTGTATCAATATAATATTATTATCGTGTATTTTTTTACTTGGTTTTTTCCCGCAATATATTTTGGATACTTCATGTATAACTATGCAAAGTATTTATGTTTGGTTAAAAGAATATAATTATTCAATATAATTACATTGTAATACATCATAGGGCATTAATTCTTAATGATAATAACTTGGATACAAATAATTGCATTATTGCCTGTACTAATTATTGGCGCGACAACGGTCATTATTTTGTTATCTATTGCATATCGACGTAATTTATTTTTACATGCTTTATTGACAATATTTGGATTGATTATAGCGATGGTGTCACTTGAAATAGTACGACGTCAAGGTATTCAAAATATTTGTCAATCAATATGTATAGACAATTTTGCTATATTCTATATAATATTGGTGTTAGTTTCTAGTTTAGCAAGTGCTATATTAGCTTATAGTTGGTTACTGAGTTATCCAAGTAATCGGGATGAGTTTTATTTGCTGTTACTTATTTCCAGTATTGGTGGGATGCTATTAGCGAGTACAAGTCATTTGGGTATATTGTTTTTGGGAATAGAATTAATTTCGTTGCCGTTATTTGGATTAATAGGTTATTCTTTCTTTAAAAAATTTTCTTTAGAAGCAAGTATTAAATATATTATATTGTCTGGGATATCTTCATCGTTTATATTGTTTGGTATAGCGTTGATATATGCTGTAACTGGTTGTTTATCTTTTACCAGTATTATCCGTGTATTAAATCTCATCACATCGCATCAGTCTATATTGTTATTAATTATAGGATTGGGTATGGTGATGATTGGATTTGGGTTTAAATTGTCATTAGTTCCGTTTCATTTATGGACTCCCGACGTATATCAAGGAGCTCCATCTTCAGTATCTCTGTACCTAACAACTAGTAGTAAAATAGCTATTATATCAGTTTTGATACGACTGTTTATGGTTTTTCCTGATCAATATAATCAGATATTTTATATATTTTTATCAGGAACCGCATGTTGTTCAACGCTATTTGGAAATTTAATGGCTATTAAACAAAATAATATTAAGCGAGTTTTAGCTTATTCTTCGATTGCGCATGTAGGTTATACATTAATTGGTGTAATTGCAGCATTACAAACTAATTCAATGGCTTTAGAAGCCATTGGTATTTATCTAATAAGTTATTTGCTTGCTAATATAGGGGCGTTTGGTGTTATTTCTATAATGTCAGTTTTTTATTCTGATTCATATGATACAGATGTGTTATTTACATATCGTGGTCTTTTTTGGCATCAACCAATTTTATCAATACTATTTACAATTATAATATTATCTTTAGCAGGCATACCAATGACATTGGGTTTTATTGGCAAATTTTATTTATTTGTATTAGGAATAAATAGTCAATTATGGTGGCTTACTATTTTCGTAGCAATGAGTAGTGTGATTGGTATAATTTATTACTTAAGAATTATAATAAATTTATACCTCAATCCTAGTATAAATTATTTCAGTATTAATTCAAGTGCTGCGTCTAGTTGGGTTGTTACTCCAAATGGAATATTAGTGATTATTGTATCTTTTTTTATATTATTGTTAGGGCTATATCCGCAACCCATAATTTACTTCATTCATTTATTTAGGTAATGCGATTGGGTCATTATTACATAATAAAAGTTGCTTATAAATTTTTTTAATACATGATATGCATAATTTAATAAATTAATTTTTTCATGAGTACATTTTAATGAAAACATGATTGAAATGTATCACAACAGTTTTAATATAATGTGTTCTATAGGAGCGCTACAGCAAGTCAGAATTTCATTGGAATTAATATAGCTTAAAGGTTCTTTATAATATTGTACTTTTCCTTTTATTAATAAGGCGCGACAACTACCGCAATAGCCTGATCGGCATTGATAATTTAGCAGTGGTATATGGTGCACTTCCAAGGCTTCTAACAAAGAACGATATGTTTTATTATTGTAATAAAATTGAATATTTAGAGATTTTTCTGAAAAAATAAATATTTTACAGTTGAAAATCATTAAATTCATCGTCCTTAATATTAGCATCTATTTGTCCGACTAGATAAGAACTAGCTTCTACTTCTTGGGGTGCTACTTGGACATTGTCTGATGATAGCCAAGAATTGATCCAGGGTATTACATTAGATTTAGTATTAAAGGGTATTTGCAACCCGATTGCCTGCATACGCATATTAGTAATGTATTCAATGTATTGACAAAGGATATCTTTGTTTAAACCTATCATAGAACCATCTTTGAACAAATATTTAGCCCAATTTTTTTCTTGTTCTGCAGCCATTAAGAATAGATTATAACTTTCTTCTTGGCATTCTGCGCTGATGTCAGCCATTTCTGGATCATCTAATCTAGAGCGCATTAGATTGAGGATATGTTGGGTAGAGTTTAAATGTAAGGCTTCATCACGAGCTATAAATCGTATAATTTTTGCGTTGCCTTCCATGAGTTTTCGTTCAGCAAATGCAAAAGAGCAAGCGAAACTTACATAAAAACGAATAGCTTCTAACACGTTAACGCTAATTAGACACAAATATAACTTTTTTTTAAGTTCATGTAAGTTTACTGTGACAGTTTTATTATTAATATGATGGATTCCAGGTCCTAAAATATGATAATAACTGGTTAATTCAATTAAATTATCATAGTACATTGCGATATCCTTAGCACGTTTTAAAATTTCTTTATTACTAATGATATCATCGAATATTAAAGACGGATGATTCACAATATTACGGATAATATGAGTATAAGAACGAGAGTGGATAGTTTCAAAAAATGACCAAGTTTCTACCCAAGTCTCCAGTTCTGGTATTGAAATTAATGGTAGTAGAGCTATATTAGGACTACGTCCTTGAATAGAATCTAATAATGTTTGATATTTTAAATTGCTAATAAAAATGTGTTTTTCATGCTCTGGTAATGACTGAAAATCTATCCGATCTTTGGAAATATCTATTTCTTCTGGGCGCCAAAAGAAAGAAAGTTGTTTTTCGATTAGTTTTTCAAAAATAGAATGTTTTTGTTGGTCAAATCGAGCAATATTCACTGGTTGTCCCAAAAACATTGGTTCGAGTAGTTGATTGTTTTTGTTTTGAGAGAAAGTTGTATAAGCCATTTCTATTCCTATATTACAGTGAACCATGAATAATATGATTTAGACTATAGATAATAGTAACCGTATTTTTAAATTATACAAGCATCACTAGTACATATATTGGATTGATTATGTGATATTATTTTATGCGTATCTTGAGAACCATCACGAGTGTTATGGTAGTACAATGTTTTAATACCAAGTCTATATGCGTATAATAGATCTGCAAGTAGTTGTTTTATGGGAACTTTGGATCCTGGAAAACGAGATGGATCGTAATTAGTATTAGTTGAAATGGATTGATCAATAAATTTTTGCATAATTCCTACCAATTGTAGATATCCTCGATTATTTGGTATTTGCCATAATAGTTCATAAGCAGATTCTAGCCTAATAAATTCGGGCACTACTTGGCGCAAAACTCCATCTTTTGAAGTTTTTATGCTAATGTAACCTCTAGGAGGTTCTATTCCATTAGTAGCATTGGAAATTTGTGATGAAGTTTCTGATGGCATTAGCGCAGATAATGTAGAGTTTCGTAATCCATATTGTCTAATTTTAGTACGTAAATCTTCCCAGTTATAATGTAATGGTTCATTGATAAAAAAATTAAGGTCTTTTTTATATGTATCAATAGGTAGTATGCCTTTTGCGTATGAAGTATCATTAAACCACTCACAAGATCCTTTTTCTTTTGCTAAATTATTAGAGGCTTTTAATAGATAATATTGAATAGCTTCAAAAGTACGATGTGTTAGTTTATTAGCACTGCCGTCCGAATAGCGTACTCCATGTTTTGCTAGATAATAAGCATAATTAATTACTCCAATTCCTAAAGAACGTCTTCTTATAGCACTACGTTGTGCAGCAGGAATAGGATAGTCTTGATAATCTAATAGAGCATCGAGAGCGCGTACTATTAGAGTAGATAATTCAGATAAGTCATCAAGATTTTCAATGTTACCAAGATTGAAAGCAGATAATGTGCATAAAGCAATTTCACCATTATAGTCATTAATATTATTTAAAGGTTTTGTTGGTAATGTTATTTCCAAGCATAAATTAGATTGACGAATTGGTGTAGTGGTACTATTAAAGGGACTATGAGTATTACAGTGATCTGTATGTTGAATATAAATTCTTCCAGTAGAAGCTCTTTCTTGCATCATTAAAGAAAATAGTTCTATTGCTTTGATTTTTCGGTGTCTAATATTGTGATTATTTTCATATATATTATATAATCGTTCAAATTCATTTTGATTAGTAAAAAAAGCTTCATATAATCCGGGGACATCGGATGGGCTAAATAGTGTAATATATTTTCCTTGAATGAGGCGTTGATACATTAATTTATTGATTTGTACGCCATAGTCTAAATGACGTATTCGATTAGAATCTATTCCACGATTATTTTTTAAGACAAGTAAATTTTCTATTTCTAAGTGCCAAATAGGATAAAATAATGTAGCAGCTCCTCCACGCACACCTCCTTGAGAACATGATTTTACTGCTGTTTGAAAATGTTTATAAAATGGAATACATCCAGTATGAAATGCTTCTCCATTACGTATTGGACTACCTAGCGCTCTGATGCGTCCAGCATTAATACCTATTCCAGCGCGTTGTGCAACGTATTTTACAATAGCGCTAGATGTTGCATTAATAGAATCGAGACTATCATCACATTCGATTAATACACAGGAGCTAAATTGGCGTGTAGGTGTACGTACTCCAGACATAATAGGTGTTGCCAAAGAAATTTTGAAAGTTGAAATTGCATTGTAAAATTGTTTGATATAATTCATGCGAGTTTTCTGAGGATATTTAGAAAATAAACAAGCTGCAGTTAATATATATAAAAATTGAGCACTTTCATAAATTTCTCCAGTTACTCGATTTTGTACTAAGTATTTTCCTTCCAATTGTTTTATGGCAGCATATGAAAAATTCATGTCTCTCCAATGATCAATAAATGTATCCATTTGCTCAAATTCTTCTACATTGTAATCATTTAGTAAATGTTTATCATATTTACCAATTTTTACTAATCGTAATACATGATTGTAAAGTTTTGGTGGTTCAAATTGCCCATAAGCTTTTTTACGTAAATGAAATACTGCTAAGCGTGCCGCTAGATATTGGTAGTCTGGTTCTTCTTCAGAAATCAAGTCTGCTGCTGATTTTATGATGGTTTCTTGAATGTCAGAAGTTTTTATTCCGTTATAAAATTGTATGTGAGAACGTAATTCTACTTGCGAAACAGAAACTTTTATCAGGCCTTTTGCGGCCCAATTAATAACTCGGTGAATTTTATCAAGATTAATAGGTTCGCGATGACCATTTCGTTTAGTAACTAGTAGAGTTTGATTCATATAAGTACATGCCTATTTTAAAATACTAATAGTGTTAGTCACAGTAATTCGTTATGAATAAATTCTAGCTTAGATTTGTAGTACAATAATGAATTAATGATGACATCATAATTTTTATGTGTAAAAAATAATAATAATTAATTACATAGCAATATAAGCGAAGAATGTTGCATGATTTCAATTTGGTATAAGTATTTAAAAAAATAATTGTAATTAACTGTATCGCAAAAGTCCGCCATTACATTATATTATATTATTTTTTAATTTTAAACGTATCGAAACAAATGCATTATTTTTTAATGAATTATTGGAAATATTGTTTATTTTCAATATGATTATATAATCTGGATTATATTTTTGAAGATTATATTTGTTATATTAAATTTTCTTTTAATAGTATAAATATTTATTATTTATTAGAGTAATTATATTAATATCTTTGTCTAGACATGGGAGTATTTATTTTCGTTGAGTGTGCAAAATATAGTTTGTATCAATGTTGTGTATTAAGGCACATTTCTTTGTAAAAGGATTATAATATAAGCCAGTGATGTTTTGTTCTTCTAAAGTAGTGGAGTCAATCCATTCTAGTAACTCGGATGGAGTAATAAATTTATTAAAATTATGAGTACCTTTTTGGATAAGGCGCAAGAAATATTCAGCGCCTATTATAACTAATAGCCATGATTTAAAAGTACGGTTTAATGTAGAGAAAAATACTGATCCATCTATTTTGATCATGGTAGAGCAGGCATGCACAATTGATATAGGATCTGGTACATGTTCTAAAACTTCCATACAAGTTATTACATCATAGTAATCAATGTGATTGAGAGCATGGTATTTTATGGTTTCTTGTATGTAATGAATATTTAAGTTTTGGTTTAAGGCATGTAATTTTGCTGCTTCTAAAGCAGAAGTACTTATGTCCAATCCAATAACTTGTGCTCCTGCTTGCGCCATACTTTCTGATAAAATACCTCCTCCGCATCCAACGTCTAATACTTTTTTTCCAAATAGTCCGTTGCTATGTTCGATAATATAATTAAAACGTGTCAAATTGATGTGATGTAATGGTTTAAATATATTGTAAGGGCCCCACCATTGAGATGTAGATGCGTTGGATTTACTAATTTTTGTTTTATTTATATTTTTTTGAGTTATTGTGAGTTTATCGATAATTATGTCTTTCATGTTAAGATTTTCCTGAAATAATGAATATTAAATTTTATATTGTTTAAATGGTTTATATTATAGATTATAAATGATGTAATTAATTTCTAGTATACATGTAATCAAGGAATAAATAGAGGATATAAATGCATGAATAATTTTTCCAAAGAAATTACACAGATTGATGTAGAAGAAGAATTAACGCGTTCTTATTTAGATTATGCTATGTCGGTAATTGTTGGACGTGCATTACCAGACGTACGAGATGGGTTAAAACCTGTGCATCGGCGTGTATTATTTGCTATGCAAGTGCTTGGCAACTATTGGAATAGAGGTTATAAAAAATCAGCTAGAGTAGTAGGTGATGTCATTGGAAAATATCATCCTCATGGAGATGCTGCAGTATATGAAACTATTGTACGTATGGCACAACCTTTTTTAATGCGTTATGCTCTAGTAGATGGGCAAGGTAATTTTGGATCGGTAGATGGAGATCCAGCAGCAGCTATGCGTTACACTGAAGTACGTATGTCTAAAATAGCAAACGAATTGTTATTAGATCTAGAAAAGGAAACTGTTGATTATGAATTTAATTATGACGGCACTGAAAAGATTCCAGGAGTGTTACCTGCTAGAATCCCGAATCTTTTAGTTAATGGGTCTGCTGGGATTGCAGTGGGAATGGCTACAAACATCCCTCCACACAATCTTTCTGAAGTAATTAATGGATGTTTAGCATTTATAGATAACGAGGATATCACTACTGAAGGATTAATGCAATATATTCCAGGTCCAGATTTTCCTACTGCTGCTATTATTAATGATTGTAGTGGTCTTCAAGAAGCATATAGTACTGGAAGAGGGAAAATTTGTATTCGTGCTCGGGCAGAAATTGAGACTGATGTGAAAAGTGGTCGTGAATCTATTGTAATATATGAAATTCCTTATCAAGTTAATAAGGCTCGATTGTTAGAAAAAATTGCTGAATTGGCAAAAATAAAACGTATTGAAGGAATATATAATTTACGTGATGAGTCTGATAAAGATGGTATGCGAATAGTTATTGAAATTAAACGTGATGCGATCAGTGAGATTATTTTGAATAATTTATATTCTTTAACTCCATTACAAACTACATTTGGCATTAATATGGTAGCTTTACATCAAGGTCAACCAAAGATTATGTCATTAAAAGATGTTTTATCTGCTTTTGTATGCCATCGTCGTTCAGTAGTAGTACGTCGTGTTATGTTTGAATTAAAAAAAACTCGTAATCGTATTCATATTATAGAGGGATTGGCCATTGCATTATTTAATATTGACTCAATTATTGATCTGGTTCGTAAATCTGATAGTTCTATGGCAGCTAGTTCTGTTTTAATGTCGTCATCCTGGAAGTCGGGTAATATTCTTGATATGAGGCAAACAAATTTCATTAATTTTACTAAATTTGATCAATCAGAAGTAAATAGTTCTATTTGTAATAATCAATATTATCTTACTAAGGATCAGGCTCAAGCTATTTTAGATTTAAAATTGCATAAACTTACCACCTTAGAACATGAAAAATTATTAAAAGAGTATAGTAGTTTATTAGAAAAGATAAAAAATTTGATTTCTATTTTGGAGGATCCAAAATGTCTTATGGCTGTAATCCGACAAGAATTACTGACTATAAAAGAGGAATATCATGATCCTCGTCGTACTGAAATTAGTAGTAATATCAAAAATATTAATGTTGAAAATTTAATTAATCAAAAGGATGTAGTAGTGACTTTGTCATATCAAGGTTATGTGAAATATCAACCATTAACAGATTATGAAGCACAAAAACGAGGGGGAAAGGGAAAATTAGCAACACGAATTAAAGAAGAAGATTTTATTACTCGATTATTAATAGCTAATACGCATGATACGATTTTGTTATTTTCTAATTATGGGCGTATATATTGGATGAAAGTTTATCGATTGCCAGAAGCTAGTCGTGGATCACGAGGCAAACCGATTATTAATCTGTTACCATTGGATGTAAATGAACGGATAACTGCTATTTTACCTATTCAGAATTACACAACAGGATATCAAGTTTTTATGGCAACTAGTAGTGGAGTTGTAAAAAAAACACCACTAATTGAATTTAGTCGACCACGTAATGTTGGTATTATTGCGCTGAATCTTAATGACGGTGATGAATTGATTGGTGCTGACATAACTGATGGTAGTAATGAAGTAATGTTATTTACTGCTTATGGAAAAGTTGTGCGGTTTAAAGAAACACAAGTACGTAGTGTAGGACGATCAGCAATTGGGGTAAAAGGTATTCATTTATTACAAGGTGATCGTGTAGTATCTTTAATTATACCGAAAGATAAGAGTTCTATTCTTACTGTTACTCAAAATGGTTTTGGAAAACGTACTAATCAATCAGAATATCCAATTAAGTCACGTGCTACTCAAGGCGTTATTTCTATTAAAGTTACGGAGCGAAATGGTAATGTAGTTGGTGCTGTACAAGTAAATCAAGCTGATCAAATAGTAATGATTACTGACTCAGGTCGATTGGTTCGTACTCGTGTTTCTGAAGTCAATATCATTAGACGTAATACTCAAGGAGTGATGTTAATTCGTATCGCTCATGATGAACGTGTAGTTGGTTTACAGCGTGTTGTGGAATCTGTAGAGAGTGAAAATGGATTTGTTTGTTGATTTAGAGTATTATATATAATTTAAATTGCGATATTAGTTATTAATTTTTTGATAAAAAAGTATATCAAATAATTTTAAAATATTTTATCTATTTGAAATTAATGCTATATTGTGCGTTGTTTAATTGTATGTTGTTTGATATGTATTATCAATATGTGATATATAGTGATGATTTACAAAAATTAAAATTTAGATAATTAATCCACGATTGATAAAATAACTAATTGAGAGTGGTAGTAATTTAAATTGAGATAGGGGTAGCACATATTTAATTTGAATTATGAGAAAATCATTTGTTATTCATGTTGAATATAATAGTTAGACGTAATATGATATTTAGTGATAGTAATTATTAGATGGATTATTTATAATAAGTAGGAAAATAGTTATTTATTAGGTATTAAATTGTATTTGTCAAAAATTATTTGAAGGTGTTTGTTTTATCTTGTTTAAGTTTAGTTTTGGTATGTATTGTTTAATATAGTTGGGTTGTTTGAAAATTTAATTGTATTTTTAATATTATAATATAATTGATATATTATAAGAGTATTAGATGATTTTAGTATGTGATATCAATTAATAGGTGTTAATATCTGTTGATTGTTACTAAAAAAATTAATGTCAGATATAAGCATTGAATGGTAGGTAGTATCACTTATTACATGACGAGGTATGAATATGAAATTACGGTGTTTTACTAGCCTGGTTGCAACTATGGTTATGGCAAGCACTGCTTGGGCTGCTGAAATTTATAATAAAGATGGAAATATATTGAATATATTTGGTAGTATTATTGGAGGTCATTATTTTTCTAGAGAGCATACCAAAGATGGGGATAGTTCATTTTTGAGATATGGATTTTCTGGAAAAACATATGTTAATGATAAAATTGTAGGTTTTGGTATGTGGGAGCATGAAATTTCTTTAAAAAATGTTGAGGGAATTAATGTAAATAATAGTGGTAAAGTGTTACTTGGTTATGCTGGAATAAAATTTGGAGATTTTGGAAGCGTTGATTATGGACGAAATTATGGAGTGTTATATGACGTGGGATCCTGGACGGACGTAATACCAGGATTTGGTGGAGATATATCGCTTGTAGATAATTTTTTGTCTAATCGTAGTTCTAACGTAGTTACATATCGTAATAAAAATCTTTTTGGTTTTGTAAATGGTTTGGATTTTGCTTTACAATATCAGGGTAAAAACGATGTTAATAAAGAAACAGGTCGTACTTTAAAAACAGCTAATGGAGAGGGATACGGAGTGTCTGCGTCTTATTCATTGGATAATGGGTTAGCTGCATCTGTAGCTTATGCTAATAGTAAGCGCATTGCTGAACAAAACGTCTTAGATAACAATGGCGGTGGTGGTAATGATAATGCTGAAGCGGTTTCTTTTGGAATAAAATACGATGGAAAAGGGATGTATATCGCAGCTACTTACGGAGAGACTTATAATATGACGCCATTTGGCAGTTTTTGTGATAACATTGCTACTGATAATATCTATGGGTTTGTTAATAAAGCAAGAAATGTGGAATTAGTAGCTCAGTATCAGTTTGATTTTGGATTACGTCCTTCTGTATCTTATTTACATTCAAAAGCTAGTGATTTAGAAAGTGGTTATAACAATTTTTTGAAAAAATGTATTACTGTTGGAACTAGTTATGTTTTTAATAAAAATATTTGTACTACTATAGATTATAGAATTGATTTACTAAATAAAAATAGTTTCACTGATGCGTCTAATATTAATCCAGATGATATTATTGCATTAGGAGTAGCCTATGTATTTTAATTGTGTCACTTATGTACTGTACTAAAAACAAAGGCGAATTATTATAAACAGTAATTCGCCTTTGTTTTTAGTACAGTACATAAGTGACACAATATATATGTATTGAGGAAGCATATTATATGTCTAAATTATGTATTGGTATCATTTGTGGAGGGCGTTCCCCGGAGCATGAGATTTCATTAAAATCAGCTATGTGTATTGCGCAATCTATTGATAAATATCGATTTGAAGCAATTATCTTATGGATAGATAAAAAGGGGTGTTGGCATCTAAAAAATATAAACTTTGATACTTTATTTTGTTACGAAGACGATACATATCTTTCAATATTGTTACAAAATTATCCTCATTGTTTTTCATCGAGTAGTAAAAAAATAAATGATTTATTAAAATTTGATGTTATTTTCCCTATAATTCATGGCTCATCAGGCGAAGATGGTGCTTTGCAGGGTTTGTTATGTATGATGAACGTACCATTTGTTGGTTCTCATATTTTAAGTTCATCTATAGGTATGGATAAAGATGTGTCTAAACGTTTATTGCGTGATTCAGGCTTATCAGTGGTGCCATTTAGAACTTTTTTAGCGAACAATCAACATAACATAGATTTTGATGATCTTGTCTCTACTTTTAGATTACCTTTTTTTGTAAAGCCGGTGAATCAAGGGTCGTCAATAGGAGTTTCAAAAGTTACTAACCGTAAAAATTTTAATCAAGCATTGGCAAAAGCTTTTTATTTCAGTCACAAAATATTGATAGAACCAGCTATTATTGGAAGAGAATTAGAGTGCGCAGTATTGGGTAATAATAATCCAGAGATTAGTGTGTGTGGAGAAATTATATTGTCAAATGATAATTTTTATACTTATTATGATAAATATATAGCACACGATGTTCAGATGTTAATACCTGCTTTAGTTAATGATTTAATAAGTGATGAAATTCGTAATATTGCTTTACGTGCGTTTCAGGTATTAAATTGCTCTGGAATGGCTCGTGTAGATTTTTTTTTAACTTCAGACAATCAGATTTTTGTGAATGAAGTGAATACATTGCCTGGATTTACTTATGATAGCATGTACCCTAAATTATGGGAGATAAGCGGATTAAATTTTCAAAAATTAATTACTAAATTGATAGAATTGGCATTAGATCTGCATGATAAAAACAAATGTTTTTATCATGCAGATAGTACAGTTTATTAAAGTATTTTCGGCATGAGAGGATTTGAACCTCTGACTTCCGCCACCCCATGACGGCGCGCTACCAAACTACGCCACATGCCGTTTTTTGGTTTTGTTATGAAAAAATCATAAAAATAAGAAGATTAATCTTTAAAACATAAGTATATATACTATATAAAATAAAAAATTTTTACTTGTAAAAGTTAAATCTTATATTTCATATAGCATGTTGCATTTGCAGTCTTATCTTATTTTATTAATATAAAGATAAATGTACATAATATGAGTGTTTATTACTATAAAATAGATTATTTAGTAGAATGTATATTATAATAAATAAATTTAACGTGTAGTATCTTTATGCTGTTTCTTTATCTTGATAAAGAAACAGCCCTATGATTCAATTTAAATAATCATTATTTGATAGTTAATCATTATACATCAACGTATCATTTTGATATCAGTATTAAATACGGATGAAATCAATATGAATTGGTTTAAGCTTAAAAGGATGATATTGTATTTCTTGTACTTTAACTATAATAGGTTCCTTATTTTCAATAAATAACAAAATTAGATTATTTTTATATAATTGTGCCACAGAATCAGGATGCGAAATATCATTTTGATTTAATATAATGGATAAACTTTGTTCGTTATCTTTTCTATAGATAATAGCTGGACATTTATTTTGTTTACGTAAGCGTCTTGTTGCACTTTTTTTTTGACGTATACGCAAGTTAGCTTTAATTGTCAACATTTACTCATACCTGTAAAATATAATACTACACTTAAATGATAATAATATTTTTTTCGATAAAAATTTTTATATATTACATGTAAATTATTACGAGCATTATTTATAAAATAGCAACAAATTATAAACTAACATTTGTATGTTACCAAAAGTTTATACGTCAACATCTTGACGCTATAATTTATTTATATTAAATATGTCAATACATATTATATCATAGAATGATAATTTTAAGTGATATTGTAGTAAAATATTATAAAAACATTTTATATAATTTTAGTACATTTATTATATGTACACTATTTATTTTAATTTAATTTTTAATATTTTTTAATTTATAAGCTATAGTCGGGTGTTGTTGTATTAGAAGCTGTAATTTTATTTATTTTCGATGGTATATATCTTAGAAATAAAAATATATATTTTTTATTTAAAATTTTATATTAGATTATTTTTATTAATCTAATATAATAGAAGATATTGATTATATATAGGTGATCTTATGAAAGAAGTATAATTATGTAAATAAAGAGTAAGCAACTAAAAAATTAATATGTTTGATTGCAGGTTTTATAATAATTAAATTTGAAGGTTTTAGTATTTATTAATATGAATTTAGTTGTGTCAGTTGTTTAAATATTATTATAAGCGCTATACTATATAAAAAATTCGTATAAATGTCTATTTTAGAGAAATCTGCATGTCAATCTTAACACAAGAAGCGTTATTAGTACGTGATGCTTTATCAGTGCAAGGGTTAGAAAACCCATTAATTGCATTGAATATTAATAATCAAATTCGTAAACGTCGTATTGAAGATCATATGAAAGCTATTGTACATCTTCTTAATCTTGATTTAAAACATGATAGTTTGTCAAATACTCCTAAACGTATAGCTAAAATGTATGTAGAAGAAATTTTTTCAGGTTTAGATTATTCAAATTTTCCTAAAATTACAATTATTAAAAATACAATGAAAATTCATGAAATGATCACAGTGCGAGGAATTAATATCACTAGTACTTGTGAACATCATTTCATTATTTTTAATGGTAAAGTTACTGTTTCTTATATTCCAAAAAAAAAAGTGATTGGTTTATCAAAGATAAATAGAATAGTGCAATTTTTTTCTAAAAGACCACAATTACAAGAGCGCCTGACAAAACAAATTTCTTTAGCGTTACAAACATTACTTAATACTAATGATGTGGCAATATTTATTGATGCAGTACATTATTGTGTAAAATCCAGAGGTATACATGATATTAGTAGTACTACAACTACAACTGATTTAGGCGGTGTATTTGAGTCGAATGCAAATACCCGAAAAGAGTTTTTACATGCAATTATACATTGTAATCATTAAATTTTATTTGTCATAAAATTTGTAGTATTTACATATTATAAGAATAAAATTTACAAGATATAAAAATTACTTATTATATTGTAACATTAAGTATTATGGTTTCTGCTTGTATAGATATTTAAGTTATTAAAAATTTTTATTATTTTAATAGGAAAATTATATATTAAAGCAGTAATATTATGCGATTCATATTAAGTACTCCATAAATAATAAAGATATAAATCTTAATAAAAAGTTTTTATCTATTTATGTTAAAAATACAATCTTGCTTATGTCATACAAGCAGTATATATCAAAATATATTTTTTATAAATTTATTTATTTAAGTTATAAAATAACTCAATATTTATTCCAACATGATATATATAATTATATAACGACAAATAGGATAATTACAAGAGATCAAAAGTGTTTAATTTATATTAGTTTTATATATTTAAAATTTTCAAATAAATAATATAGATTGAATTGAATGACGATAGTGTGTAGATGTGGCCGATAATTTTAATGATAAAATTGTGCATTTGCGTTGTATTGATCGTTGTTGATTAATTATTATTATTCTAATTATATTTAATATTTAAGATTATAATAACTTGTATTATAAGGATGATGTATACTTAGGAATCGTTTTAATATGTCATATTAGTGTGTTGTAATAGTATTTTAATAAGGAAAAAGTTTTTACACTAACCTGAATGTTTTAATATTTTTTGTATTGTATATTCATATATATGGATTGTTTAAAAAGATAATAATTTATGTTATAACAAAATTTTAAAAATCTTTATACGTGATATACGGGTAAAATACCAAGGTATATTATTAATAATAAAGTTTAAATTTTTGTGTAATTTTGACATCGTAAAATATATAAAACAATCTGACTATATACTTTAGTGATTTTGTGTTGTAGATAATTTTTATCTGTAGTAAATTTATTTATACATTTATGATTAGGAATTATGTTATTGTGATTTATTTTCTATAGATGAAATTTGGTCGGAACTAATTCGAAAAAAAATTATTTTAAATTTATTAATCCTATGATTTAATAATGGTGAAGAAAGACTATCCCATGTAAGGTGAGTATTGAGAAAATTTTCACTATATTTAGCTAATTTAGGTAAGACAGGTTTTAAATAGATCATTATAATGCGAAATAACTGAATACCCATAGAATAGATAGATAAAGCCTCTTTTTTATGATTTTTCTTTTTTGCAATGATCCATGGGGCGGTTTTATCTATGTAAAAATTAGCTTCATCTGCTAATTTCATTATTTTACGCATTGCGTAATTAAATTCTCTTTTTTGAAATAATTCTCCTATAGAGTGTTTAGATTTAATAAACATATCATATAGAACTGGATTGTCTAATGTATTTGCTAATTGTCCGCCATAATATTGGTGTATGAATCCGGAATTCCTAGATGCTAGATTTAATACCTTATTGATAAGGTCTGCATTTACTTTGGTGGCAAAATCTGATAGATTTAAATCTATATCGTTAATATGAGATGAAAGCTTTGTGGCATAATAATATCTTAAATAATCCGAATTTAAATATGATAAATAAGTACTGACATTAATACATGTGCCTCTGGATTTTGATATTTTTGATCCATTTATAGTAACATGTCCATGAACGAATATATTAGTTGGTTTACGAAATTGGCTGCCATCCAAAATAGCAGGCCAGAATAGGCTATGGAAATAAATAATATCTTTACCTATAAAATGATATAATTCTGCTTTAGAGTTTAAATTCCAAAAATCTTTGAAAGAAATTTCTTTATTTTTTTTGCACAAGTTTTTAAAAGTTCCCATATATCCTATAGTTGCATCCATCCAGACATAAAAATATTTTTCTGAGGTATCAGGAATTTTAAATCCAAAATATGGAGCATCTCTAGAGATATCCCATTGTTTTAAACCTAATTTAAACCATTCTTCTATTTTGTTGGCTGCTTCCTTTTGTATACTGCCAGATTGTATCCATGTATGTAATGTATCAGTAAAAGCTGGTAAATCAAAAAATAAATGTTCAGATTTTCGTATTATTGGAGATTTGCCTGAAATAACTGATTTTGGGTTTATAAGATCTAAAGATGTATAAATAGCGCCACATATTTCGCAATTATCTCCGTATTGTTCTAATGCTTTACATTTTGGACATACACCTTTTATAAAACGATCTGGTAAAAATATGTTTTTTTCAGAGTCATATAATTGATAAATATATTTAGATGTAATAAATCCGTTTTTTTTTAGACGAAAATAGATATTATTTAGTAATTCACGAGTTTCTTCACTATGGGTAGAATAATAGTTATCATAGCTGATGCCAAATTCGTAGCAATCTTGTTTATGTTCTTGTTGTATTTGTGCAATCATTTTTTCTGGCGCTATATTAAGTTTTTGTGATTTCAACATAATGGCAGTCCCATGCGCATCATCTGCACAAATAAAATATACATGATTACCCTGCATGCGTTGATAACGAACCCATATATCTGCTTGTATATGTTCTAACATATGCCCAATATGAAGAGAACCATTAGCGTAAGGTAGGGCACAGGTAACTAGCATCTTTTTTATAGTCATAAAAATTAAATTGAAATATCTGAATACATCGTACGATAACATATATCTAATATTATTAAAAATTATTCTTATATTTTATAATTCACGTTACGAAATATAATAATGTAATAAATTATCTAATTATTAAATAATGAAAATTATATCAGATTTATTTTTTGATAACTCATATTAATGGTTTATGTGATATTTTAAAGCGAATAATGTTCTGTTTAAAAAAGTATATTTTTATAAATTTATGATATATTTTCAGATTTAAATGTAGCATATATAAATATAATATTTTTTGTTTACATATGAAATATGTATTGCATATATGAGTGTTTATTTCAAATATATAGCTGCGTCGGATCATGTTAACAATAAACTTTTAAAACGAATAGCTTTATATTATTTGAGAATTTATATTTATGATTAATTTTTGTTTAAAAATTTTTTATTTTTACATTTAATATATTTATGTATAATGTATTATATTATTTATTAGATATAAATTAGTAATATAAAACTATTGTTATAATACGGGACGTATTTATATCATAAAGGAGCGAATGTGTTTACAGAACAAAAAATTGGTATTATCGGGATGGGTGTTATGGGGCGCAATTTAGCGCTAAACATTGAAAGTAAAGGTTATTGTGTTTCTATTTATAATCGTTCTAAAGATAAAACTGATGCAGTTATTGCTAATAATCCAAAAAGAAATATTATCCCGTTCTATTCAGTAGAAACATTTGTGCTTTCTTTAAATAAACCTCGTTTTATATTTTTAATGATTACGTCAGGAATATATATTGATGATATTATAAAA
Organism: Blochmannia endosymbiont of Camponotus sp.; assembly: GCF_023586085.1. Taxonomy (NCBI): domain Bacteria; kingdom Pseudomonadati; phylum Pseudomonadota; class Gammaproteobacteria; order Enterobacterales; family Enterobacteriaceae; genus Candidatus Blochmanniella; species Blochmannia endosymbiont of Camponotus sp. Next base: position 756,363 of record NZ_CP097757.1, on the reverse strand, counting down.
ATATTGTTGATGTATATATCTCCAGGAGATATATTAATTGATGGTGGAAATTCGTTTTATAAAGATACTATGCGTAGAAATTTTGAATTGTCAAAAATAGGGATAAATTTTATTGGAACTGGGATTTCTGGAGGAGAGGAAGGAGCGTTAAAAGGACCATCTTTGATGCCTGGAGGACAAGTAGAGGCATATGAAATGGTCGAATCAGTTTTTAAAAAAATTGCAGCTCGTGTTGATGATGAAACTTGCGTCGCGTATATAGGACCGAGTGGCTCTGGTCATTATGTTAAGATGATACATAATGGTATAGAATATGGAGATATGCAGATAATTGCCGAAATATATTTTTTTCTAAAAAATATATTTAATTTGACTCATAAAGAATTAGGAAAAATTTTTCATGAATGGAATAAAGGTGAATTAAATAGTTATCTTATCGAAATAACAAGTCGTATATTTGTTAAACGAGATGCTAATGATAAATATATCATTGATTCTGTGCTAGATGTGGCGGATAATAAGGGCACTGGAGCGTGGATTAGTCAGGATGCTATTGATTTAGCAATACCATTAAGTATGATCACTGAATCAGTGTTTGCTCGTTATATATCTGTTCTGAAAAATCAACGTATTAAAGCATCAAAAATATTTGTAGGACCAAATAGGAAGGATTTTTTTGAAAGTAAATATTTATATTTAGAAAAAGCGCAAAAAGCATTGTATCTTGGTAAGATGATTTTATATGCACAGGGTTTCTATCAATTGAAAATTGCATCTGATAAGTATCATTGGAATTTAAATTATAAAAAAATTGCTAAAATTTTTCGTGCAGGATGTATTATTAGAGCAAAATTTTTGCAAAAAATTATTGATATTTATTCTCAAAATCCAGAAATAACTAATTTAATGTTGTCTCCATATTGTGTTTCTGTCGCAAATGATTACCAAAAAATGTTGAGAGAAGTTGTGGTTTGTGGTATTCAATATGGTATTCCAATGCCTGCTTTATCTGCTGCTATAGCATATTATGATAGTTATCGCAGTGATTTATTACCCGCAAATCTTATTCAAGCACAAAGAGACTGTTTCGGAGCGCATACTTATACATGTGTTGACAAAAAAGGTTTATTCCATACTGATTGGCTAGAATAAAAATAAAAACATTACTGTGTGAGTTAAATGAATGTGATAATATTGATGCAAATATAAAACGCATAGATATATTTTTTGTGAATATTGATATTTTTCATCTATAATTAGATATGAAAAATTTTCTGTACCTTAATAAGGTTTAGTTTATTATTAATATCAACATAATAAATTTATAAAGGATTATTAAATTTATTATGGTATTTGTATATAAGATAAATAAATATTGAGACCAATCTTGTTAATATTTATTTGTGTTATACTGTTTTTATATGTCATTTTTTATCTGTTTACTATCATGATGTCGTGTTTTTAGTTCTTGAATAATTGCGTCAAAATTAGATGACTTGGATTGTAACAGGACCAATAGGTGATAAATTAGATCTGATGCTTCATTGATAAGTTCTTTTGTGTTATTTCTATCAGAAAGTGCTGCAAGTGCAGTTTCTAAACCTTCTTCTCCAACTTTTTGAGCAATACGTTTAATACCACTAGCATATAAACGAGATGTATAAGATGAATTATTAGGATGGAATGGTATATTTTTTTTTGAAGATATAATTTTTTCTAGTTGATAAAGAAAACTTAAATCTGCTATTCCAGGATGAAAGCAACTACTAGTTTTGTTGTGACAAGTAGGTCCGTGAGGTACAACAAAAATTAATAATGTGTCATGATCACAATCTGAATGCCAATTAATTAATTTTAATGTGTTTCCAGATGTTTCTCCTTTAGTCCATAATCTATTTTTGCTACGTGAAAAAAAAGTAACATGCTTGGTTTGTTCTGTTTTTATCATCGATTCTTTACTCATATGTCCTAGCATTAACACTTCTCCTGATCTAGCATGTTGCACAATAGCAGGTATTAAACCGTGATTTTTAGTCCAATTTAATTGTTGATGTTTATTTGTGATTAACATAATCTAATTTGTATTCCTTCTTTAGATAAGAATTGTTTTAACTTATGAATATCAATAATTTTTTTATGAAAGACTGAAGCTGCTAATGCGCCATCTACATCAGCATCACGAAAAGCTTCCAAAAAATGCTGATAAGTACCAGCTCCTCCAGAAGCTATGAGCGGAATTTTGCAATGCTTTCTAATGTGTTTTAATTGATCTAGATCATAACCATTTTTCATGCCGTCTTGATTCATCATGTTTAATACTATTTCTCCAGCCCCATATTCTTGTACTTTTTTAACCCAATCTAATGTTTTCCATGTTGTAGTTTTTGTGCGATAACTATCTCCAGTGTAGCATTGTACTTGATATATTTTTTTTTTAGGATTATGCCAAGTGTCTATACTAACTACAACACATTGTGTACCTAAATGATCAGCTAATCTTTGGATTAGTGTTGGGTTTATTAAAGCAGGAGAATTAATTGAAATCTTATCAGCTCCAGATGCAAGAATTTGTTTAGCCTGTTTTACTGTACTAATTCCTCCTGCAACACAAAATGGAATATTTATTATTTCGGCAATTCGAGAAATCCATTTCTTATCTACTACTTGGTTTTTAGGTGATGCTGTAATATCATAAAATACTAATTCATCAGCTCCTTCTCTTTCATAACGGTTTGCTAAATCTAAAATATCCCCTACAATTTTGTGATTTTTAAATTGCACCCCTTTTATTACTTTATTATTAACTACATCAAGACAAGGAATTATTCGTTTTGCCAACATGATATTGCCTCAGCAACAGTAAATTTATTTTCTAAAAAAGCACGACCAATAATTATTGCTTTGACTCCAGCACAACGTAATTTGGAGATTTCTGTGAGTTTATAAACGCCTCCAGATGATTGAAATGATATTTTTGGCCAAGAACGACATACGGATTGATATAAAGATATGTTACTACCTAATAAAGTTCCATCTTTAGAAATATCTGTACAAAGAACATGTTTTAATCCTATAGCATAATATTCTTCTATTATTTGCTCTAATTTCAAATTAGTTTCTTTTTGCCAACCGTGAATAGCTATTTTTCGATCTTTTGTAGGAGAAATGCGTATATCTACTGCTAAAACCAAATGATTTGGATCAAAATATTTAAACCATTTCTTTACCATTTTTGGATTTGTAATTGCTACAGAACCGAATACTATACGTGTTGCTCCTGATTCTATGAGAAATTCTATATCTGTGGTATTACGTATACCTCCTCCTATTTGTATCTTTGATGAAGGATGAGCTTCTTTTATTAATTGACTAATTAATAAACTTTGTTTTTTTGCTGTATTCTGTGCGCCAGTTAAATCAACTAAATGTATCATTTTTGCTCCCTGGCGTATATATTGTCTTAATAATGATACAGGGTTTCCGTAATTAGTTTTCATATGATAAGATCCCTGATACAGTCTAACTATTTTTCCGTTAATAATATCTAACGCGGGAATAATCACAAATTAAATCTCCAAAAAATTTTTTACTAATTGTTGTCCAGGAATGCCTGATTTTTCTGGATGAAACTGTACACCAAAAAAATTATTATATTCTATAACCGAACTAAATGATTGGCCGTAATTTGTTTCAGCAATGGTTATATGACATATTTCAATTAAATAACTATGTGCAAAATAGAAATAATTGTTTTTCTTTATACCATCAAATAAAGAATTTTTTTTAGAAACAGTAACAGTATTCCATCCCATATGTGGTAGCGGAAAACCATAGTACTTCATACGTTTAACGGGTACATTAATAATTTTTAAGGTTTTGATGCCATTATTTTCGTCGCTATGAGCCCCAAATAACTGCATTCCCAAACAAATACCTAATATTGGTTTAGTACAATTTTGTATTAACGTAACTAGATTTTTTTTTTTAATTGCTTCATTGCGGCTGCGGCGGTACCAACTCCCGGTAAAAACAGTTTATCTGCTTTAGATATAATATCAACTTTATCACTTATTATTGGATTGTGTCCGAGTTTATGTAGCATGGTTTTTACAGAAAATAAATTAGAGCAATTGGTATTTATAATAACTATATTCATAGCAATGTTCCTTTAGAGCTTGGTATATTATTATTATCTATATAAATAGCTTGGCGCAATGCTCGGCCAAAAGATTTAAATAAACTTTCTGCTTTATGGTGGTCGTTATCACCGGTTGCTTGCAAATGTAAAGCACAGCTCATTTTTGAAGATAATGAACGGAAAAAATGTTCTATCATTTCAGTGCTAAGATCTCCTATTTTTTGAAAATTATATTTAGCTTGATAGTGAAAGTATGTTCGTCCAGAAAGATCTAATATACATTGTGCAATACTTTCATCCATAGGTAAGGTGAATCCAAATCTTTTAATACCACATTTATTGTTTAGTGCTGCGGTTAAAGCTTCTCCTAATGTTAAAGCAGTATCTTCAACAGTATGATGATCGTCTATATATAAATCGCCTTTTGCTATAATGTTCATACGTAATCCAGCATGGATAGCTATTTGCTGTAACATATGATTAAAAAAATTAATTCCAGTATCAATATAACTTTTATCATTTTGATCTAACCATATCTTTATATCTATATTAGTTTCTTCAGTGGTACGATGAATATGTGCTGATCTGTAATGTTGTATTAAATAGTTTTTAATTTTTTCCCAACCAAAATTAATACGATGATACTGTATTCCTTGGATACCCATATTGGTTGCTAAAATCATATCAGTATCTCGATCTCCAATGACATAACTATTAAATTTATTTAATCTGTTATCAATTAACCAAGGATTTACTAAAGCAGTTTTTGGTTTTCGACAACTACATTGTTCTTCAGGAAAATGAGGGCAAATTAATATTTGATTAAACGTAATACCTTGAGATTGAAATATTTTAATCATTAGATAATGTAGTTCATCAAATTTTTCTTTGGGAAATGAAACGCTTCCTAGTCCATTTTGATTAGTAACTATAACAAATTCAAAACCTATACTTTTCAGAGCTATAAGAGCAGAAATAACATGTGGTTCTAATGAGAACTTATCTAAAGAATCAACTTGAAAATTGTCTTTTGGTTCGTTAATGAGAGTTCCATCTCGATCTATAAACAAAATTTTATGAAACATGAGTATTCCTATATTTATTTTACGTAGATAATGATGAAACTCGTAGTTTTTTTAAAACAGAAACTACGTGCCTACATTCATTAAATGTACCAACAGTGATTCGTAAGCAATTGATTAATCCTAGTTGGTTGCTTTGGTCTCTTAAAACTATACCTTGATTTAATAGTGCATTAAAAACCTGATATTTTGGATTAAATCTAACTAATACATAATTAGCATTACTATTAAACACTTTTTGAACACAAGAGCATTGTTTTAAACCCGTAATTAATATCTCTCGGTTCGTATTAATTATAGTTATTCTGTTTTTAGTATATTGTATGTTTATCGGAGCCAAAGCTTGTTCTGCGATGTCAATGACTGGAATAGACAATGGATATGGTGCTATAACTTTTTCTAATAATTTAATAATTTCTGGATTAGCTAAAGTAAAACCGCAACGTATTCCCGCCAGCGCGAAAGCTTTTGATAAAGTTCTTAAAATAACCAGATGTGGATACATGGATAACCAGCGTACTAAGCTTGCATCAGGACAAAAGTCAATGTATGCTTCATCAGTTATTAATAGCGCTTGATTTTGGATAATATTTAACAATTTTTTTAAACTATTTAGATGAATAATATTACCAGTAGGATTATTTGGGTTACAAATATAAATTAATTTAACATTATTTAATTGTGATTTAATAGATACTAAATCAAGTTGCCAGTTTTTATTTTTTGGTATGATCCGATAATTAATTCCTAAAATTTCAGCAGTGGTTTTGTACATACCATATGTTGGAGGGCAAAATACAATCACGTCTTTTCCGGGATTACAAAATACTTTCATTAATAACTCAATACTTTCATCAGCCCCTCTAGATACTAAAACTTGATCAGATCGTACTCCGGCATAGTAAGCATATCTATTAATTATTTCTTGTGGTTGGCACATAGGATATCGGTGAATTTTTTCATAACGTAATTGATAGTCAGGAGCGATCGGAAATTCATTGGCGTTAAGCCATATGTTACCTGAATGTGTTAATTTTCTGGCAGATTGATAAGGTTTTAGAGTTAATATATTGTTCCTAGCTAAGTCACGAATGTTCATTTTGTTCCTTGATATGATTGATGCGATATATTACAGCGTATTCATGAGCTTTTAATTTTTCAATTTGTGCTAATGTTTTAATTGTTGGTGATAATTTTAATAATCCATTTTGAGTTAATTGTTGCACCGATATTCTTTTTTGAAAATCTACAACTCCCAGACCAGATGTAGTAATTGAACGCCCGTATGTAGGCAACACATGATTAGGGCCGCTTGCATAGTCTCCAGCAACTTCTGGAGACCAATCGCCAAGAAATATTGACCCGGCGTTTATGACGTGATTTAAATAATCTTGGGCATTTTTAATGTGAATGATTAGGTGTTCTGGAGCGTAACTGTTACTTATGGAAAAACATTCCATTAAATTATCAGTAATAATTATATGACCATTAGTTAATGAATCCTTAATTATATTTTTACGTGGTAGTATTTGTAGTTGTTTATGTAGTTCTTGTTTTGTTTGTTCTGCAATGTGTATACTGGGAGTGATTAATATCACATGCGAATCAGGTCCATGTTCTGCTTGTGATAAAAGATCTGCCGCGATAAAAATAGGATTAGCTGTATTATCTGCAATAATCAATACCTCGGAAGGCCCAGCCAACATATCGATAGCGGTTCCATTTGGTGCAAAACTAATTTGCCGTTTTGCTTCAGTAACCCAAGCATTACCTGGTCCAAATATTTTATCTACTTTTGGAACAGATTCAGTACCAAATCCCATAGCAGCTATAGCTTGGATTCCTCCTATTTGATAAATCTCATTGATACCACAAAGTTGTGCAGTATATATAATTATGTCGGGCACCGGAGGAGGAGAACATAATATAATGCGCTTACATTGAGCAATACGAGCTGGAATGCCCAACATCATCACTGTTGATAGCAACGGTGCAGTTCCTCCCGGAATATATAGTCCGACAACGTTTAATGGTCGAATAATTTGTCGACAGTATACTTCGGGGGAAGTTTCTAAATTTATTTCTGCAGGATATTGTGCTTGATGAAATTGTGTAATATTAGTTATCGCAACGTGTATTGCTTTTTTTATGGTGTTAGATAAATTATTGCCTGATTTTATGATAGCTTCAGATGGAATTCTCAATTTTTTAGTTTGCACGTTATCAAAATGCAGATTAAATTTAAATAAAGCGCGATCTCCTTCATTATGGACTTGATTAAGGACATCTTTAACATTTACACTGATACTTTTTAAGTTGTTGTCTATTGGACGGATAAGTAATTTTTTTTGTTCAGATTTAGAACAACAGTTCCAATAAATAGATATAGGATGTTCATGAGCACTCATAATATTATTCCATCATTTTTTCTATTGGTAATACTAAAATAGAACTGGCTCCAAGATTTTTTAAATTTTCCATTGTTTCCCAAAATAATGTTTCGTTGCTGACCATATATATTGCTACACGATGTTGATTTCCTGCTAATGGTAATACTGTTGGACTTTCTGCTCCAGGTAGTAAATTAATAATTTCTTCTAGTTGTTCAGTAGGAGCATGCAACATGATGTATTTAGAACCTCTAGCTTGTATAACCCCTTGGATACGAATCATTAATTTATTTATTAATGATTGCTTTATGTTTGATAATTTTCCAGATCTTTGAATAAGGCATGCTCTAGATCGATAAATCACTTCTACTTCATGTAATCCGTTAGCTTCTAGTGTGGCTCCAGTAGACACAAGATCGCAAATTGCATCTGCTAATCCAACGCGCGGCGCTACTTCCACCGAACCGTTTAGCAAGCAAGATTTAAAATTAATACCCAATTTATCTAAATACTGTTTTAGTAAATGTGGATATGAAGTTGCAATTCGTTTTCCTTGTAAACATTTCGGCCCGTGCCATGGTTCATCTATTGGTAAAGCCATAGATAGTCTACAATCTCCAAAATCTAATCGACGTAACATAACATAACAAGGATGATCTCCTTGCGATCGTCTTGATAACAATGCTTCTTCTAATACATTTTCTCCTATAATTCCTAAATCTACAATACTATCCATAACTAAACCAGGAATGTCGTCATCGCGTACTCTCATGATATCGATGGCCATATTTTCTGCAAACGCTAGTAGCCGTTGTTGCTGTAAATTAATTTTAATGCCACATTGTTCAAGAAGTTGTTGGGATTCTTTGCTTAATCTTCCTGATTTTTGCATCGCTATTCGTAATCGTGATCTATCCAACATGATATTTTTACCTTATGAAAGAATTTGTGATAACTAAATACTTTAATAAAATTTGTACAATAGAACTAATTTTGATATTGTTAATGAACAAAGGATTAAAATTATTTCTATTGTTAATTTATTTGGAGGATCAATTAGGGTCATGATGATAAATTAACATTTTGAAGCATAATTTTTTCATTAAAAAATTTGTTAATGCTCTAATATCTTAACGAATATAATTAAATTTGTATAGGGTTAAATGTTATTCAGTTACTTTATTTTATACGTACATAATTAATACTTTAATTAAATTATAAGATATTTTATAACATTTGATGTATGTTTTAGTCTAAAACTAATTATGTAAAAGGTTTTAGAATTATAATTATATATGATTAGTAATTATAATATGGATATGTATTATCTTTTATAATATTATATGTAGTAATTTTTTGACTAATTTAATTGATATTAGATCATATCGTATTTGTATCTATAGATAAAATGCTAAAAACTATTGTTTTTAATGAAAATTAAAGCACCTCTTCATAAAGGTGCTGATAATATTTTTGTAATAAATGTAGAAGTTTAGTTTTTTGTTCATCATAGCTATAGATTGATAAAAGTATGTTCAATTTATCGTTATAAGATTTTGATTGACTGTGATTAAATAATTTATTTTTTATATAATTTAACCATTCTTTTTGTTCTTGATGATCTAAAGTGCTAGGAAAGTTACGAGCTCTATAATAGTACAATAATAGTTTTAAGCGACGATCAACATTATCGGTACATAAATTTTTTAAATTTTTTGGATGAGTTTTTTGGATATTTAAGATTATTTTTCGATCATAATTATTAAAAAATCCATGATATAGTTGAGAATCCACATGGGAGTTGTGACGTAAAGCTTTTAGACGTATGTATGATTCAATGATAGTATATAGTGTATTTATTTTTTTACGTAAATGAACGCTATTTTCATAAATTCTGAGAAAATTTAAATTTTTTGAACAATGTTGATAATTGCTATAAAACTGTGTGGAATAATTCATATTGATGTTATTTTTATTAAAAAAACTTATTGGTATTAAAGTGGGGCATGTATTTAATCGGATCAGTTGTAATGGTATATTTTTTAATACATCATATATTGCCGTACGATTGGAATATAATTTTTGATATATTGTATTTATATTTAAATGTAACAAAGTATCAATATTTGCATTTAAATCACATGCGATTAAAATATTAGAATTTGTAGGGTGCCAAGTAATTGGGGCTATATAGGTTAAAAAATTCTGATATTTATTGTTAATTTTTTTAGTTATAAATATTAGAGGTCGCATAGTTTCTAAATCGATTATTTTTTTCAGTTGGTATTTAGTACGATGGTTAAATAAGAACTGAAATAGTTGTGGTTGAGCTCTTTTAGTCAATTTTGTTAACTCTAAAGTAGCATATACATCTGACATAGCGTCATGAGCGTTAGAGTGTTGTATAGCGTTTGCTTGCGTTAAATCTTTTAGACGAAAACTAGGTTTATTCTGATTATTTAATGGCCATTTAATCCCATTTGGACATAGCGAATAATAAGCACGTAATACATGTAATAAATCCCAGCGTGAGTTTCCTTGTTGATAAGCCCATATATAAGGATCATAAAAATTTCTATAAAAAATATTTCTACTGAATTCATCATCAAAATGAATATTATTATATCCAAGTATGCAAGTTTTGGGTATACAGAATATTTGATTGATACGACGGGCGAATTCAGGTTCTATTAAACCGTTATGTAAAGTATCTTGAGGAGTAATTTTTGTAATAAGTACCGATTTTGGGTCAGGAAGATAATCGTTTGACAAGCGACAAAATAATATTTTTTCTTCTTCTATGGGAGTTAATGTATCGTTAGTACGAATTCCAGCAAATTGTGCTGGTCTGTCTAGCGCCGGATTTGTTCCAAAAGTTTCATAATCATAAAAAAAAAACTAGGATTTTTAGTATTTTTATTCATTAACATAGTTATATCGGTACTTGCAGTATAAATAATATTTAAATTGTTTACTAATATTAAAAATAATATGTTTAGACTTATTTGTAATATATTGTATGTTATAACATGATATAAAAAATGTAATCGCGTAGTGTATGTATAATTAGTTTGAATTTATCATAATTAATATAGTTTTAATATAAATATTTAGAAACATAGAAGTATCGTGTCAGTATGAGTAATATTAATTGGCGCAATTGAGTAGTAATATTACAATTTTTGGCTTAATTAAAATTAAGTATTACATAATACTAATAGCATTTATAAATTTAAATTTTAATTTTGGTTTAATTAAGTTATAGAAATTTATTATGTATATATTTTTAAAATAAATACAAATAGGAGATGATTTGTGAGCAATAATGTTAATAAATCGTTTTATGATGTATTGGAATTTGTGCGTATATTCCGTCGTAAGAATAAACTGCAACGAGAGATTCTTGATAATGAAAAAAAAATTCGAGACAATCAAAAAAGAGTATTATTACTGGGTAATTTAAGTGATTATATTAAGACTGAAACATCTGTAGAAGGGATACAAGTTATTATCGCTAATATGCGTAATGATTATGAGGATCGAGTCGATGAATATATAATAAAAAATGCTGAATTGTCAAAGGAACGTCGTGAATTATCAAAAAAATTAAATAATTTTAAAGAATCTACAGTTGATTAAATTTAATGGAAAGTTGATTTGTATTGATATATTTATTTCAGTTCATTCGTAATGAATTAATATATAAAAGTAAGATACTTTATTTATATATAAAGTAGTATCGGGAAGGGTGGTAATCTTACAAAAAATATAAGCAATATTATGTCTAGTATATTATTATTAATTTAATAACAGCGTTATATCGATAATAAACGATCTCAATATATGTTATTATGTATGTTACATTTCAATATTTGATTAAAATATTTGTGTATTTTTCTGTTTTAATAATAAAATATTATTGTGTGTCTTGGTTGGGGTTAAGCAAGTGAATATAAGTACATTTTGAGTATTTATTGTTTTTGTATAGTATCTATAGAAACAGATTTTTCGAAATTTCCAGAAGAAGGATTTAATTCATATTTAATGATATGAATTATTTAACAGTGTTATATTATGAAATTGATTATTTAATAACTATGGTAATAGTTAATGACGCATTGCTATTGGAATTTGCTAAAGAAACTTTAGAGATCGAAATTAATGAAGCTCAAAGAATGCTGGGTAGGTTAGATGAAAGCATAGTTTTTGCTTGTCATATATTATTGAATTGTACAGGAAAGGTGGCGGTTTCTGGTATAGGTAAATCAGGCCATATTGGGAAAAAAATTGCCGCTTCTTTAGCAAGCACGGGTACTCCTGCTTTTTTTGTTCATCCTGCAGAAGCTTTGCATGGTGATTTAGGTATGATTGGAGCGCAAGATGTAGTGATATTTATTTCTTATTCGGGTCGTGCCTGTGAAATAATTACTTTAATGCCATTCTTAGTAGAAAGTGGGATTCCTGTGATCGCATTTACTGGTGATGTTAGTTCTCCTTTAGCTAAAGGGGCTACGTGTGTGCTTAATATTAAGATAAAAAGAGAAGCTTGCCCCATGGAACTAGCTCCTACTTCTAGCACAGTTAATACTTTAATGATGGGGGATGCATTAACAATAGCTCTTATGAGATATAGAGGATTTAGTTTAGAACAATTTGCTAGATCTCATCCAGGAGGTAGATTAGGAGTTCAATTACTCAATTGCGTACATCATTTAATGCGTACTGGGGAACATATTTCCAAAGTTTTTTGGGAGGTGACAGTAATGGATGCAATGTTTGAATTAAGTCGTACTGGGCTCGGATTGACTGCTGTATGCGACAATCATATTCGTGTTATAGGGGTGTTTACTGACGGAGATTTAAGACGTTGGATAGTTAAAGGTAAATCTCTTGATGACCCTATTGATATTGCAATGACTAAGCCTGGATATCGTATTCCAAAAGAATGGCGCGCAAGCGTAGCATTAAAAGCACTGTATCAACGAAAAATAGCTGCAGCTCCAGTGGTGGATAAAGTTGGAACGTTGGTAGGGTCAATTAATATACATGACTTACACCAAGCCATAATAGAGTGATTAGTTATCTTTAATTTTAATTAGTCAAAACAACTAAAAATTAATAAACAATATTTTAGTCATTTTGACTCCCCTGACTGGATTCGAACCAGTGACATACGGATTAACAGTCCGCCGTTCTACCAACTGAACTACAGAGGAACCAATAAATCAAATTTATATTATATTAATATATTTGATAATACAAGTGCTTAATAATGATAGGTTGAGTTAATAAGGTATTTAAATATGATGGGAACATTGTGTATACTATTATTTATTTAATAGTTATATTATTTCTATTATTTCTTGCGGTATTTTAATTTAAACACAACAAGTATATCATATTTAAATTAAAATAGGCATGTTCATACGTTATTTTATATATGAAGCATCTAAAATTCTTTAGATTTTCAATAGGGAGAGATGCCGGAGTGGTTGAACGGAGCGGTTTCGAAAACCGTTTTAAAGAAATAATATCTTTCAAGGGTTCGAATCCCTTTCTCTCCGCATGTTTTGAGAGTATTAATATTAATACTATATGATGTTTCAATATTGGGTTAGAGTATGATGATTTATATTTAATTATAATGATTAAGTAATTGATGATGAAATTTATATTGGTTTATATGAGTTTTATTTTTATAAATGCTAATGTGCTTGAAGATTATTTTTTATTTTTTTGTTATAGATATAAAATGATAAGGGATATTTATTTTGGTTGGTGATTTTTTATATATTTATATGATATCGTTCATATATAAGTAAATTTAAATAAATAATATAATTTATTTATGATCGATTTAAAGGATGATTATATATTTTTATGTTTTGTGCAGTAAGTGTTATGAATTTAATTTTTATTTTTATAAAAATATTTGGTTACTATTATATATAGATAGTAAGAAGGTGGTTTTTACTTCTATTACAAATAGAATAACGATGTTATTGTACTTATTTAAGTAATTACAATTGGTTTTGTTAGTTTGAAAGTATATATAAATTTTAATTTTTATAAAATATGAATAACGGGGCTGTCGATTTATATCATTACGATAATGGCGGTGAGGAAGGGATTCGAACCCTTGATACATAAATTATATATACATGCTTTCCAGGCATGCTCCTTAACCCGCTCGGACACCTCACCATTCCATATAAAAAACTTAAATAAGATAATATATAAGATTTTTCTTTTTTAGGTTAAATATGAGTAATTTAATTAGTCTGTTGTTTGTTAGTATCAATTAAATATACTGGTCTTGAATTAAGCATCAAAAATTTTAGTAGCATAAGATAAATGATACGATAAGATATTTTTTTGTATACATAGTTGTGTATTCTTAGTCACAGTTTGCGTTTCTTATCATGTTTATTATTAAGTAAAGATTGAAAAGAATAATATTTGAATTGAAAATATAATCCCAGTAAAGTAATTACACCGATTATACTCAGAATGATCCAAGGTAATTGCATAAAATCGCGTTCTTTACCAATGTCATATAACCATCCACTACCGCTATAACCCACAGTACCTCCTAAAGCTAAACTCAGTTTACTAAAACCTATATAACTGCTACGTGCCTTATAGTCTGTCAATAAAGCTCCCAAAGTCTCTCTTGCAGGTTCGGCAATAATAGAACCTATGTAGAACAAGCTAATTAAAATTAATAACGTATGTAAGTTTTTAACTAACCCAATAGGAAATAAACTAATGATAATAGTTATTAACCCTATCATCAGGCGCGTTTCTAATTTGAAATATTTTTCGCTCCACCAAGTTATAGGAATAATTAATAATAAAGATAAAATTGCCTCTATGATATACATCCATTTTATATATGATAGTTGTCCAGACACTTCATGAATACGAATAGGCAACATTAACATCACTTGAGCTGATAAGATATAATATCCGGTTAGGGTGAAGACGTAAATTATAAATCTTTGATTATTAAGTACTTTTTTTATACCTTCTAATAATGAATCATGGGAACTAGAAATTTTGTATGCAGGCAATCGCCAGGCGTTAAAAACTCCAGCGATGAAAAATAATGTTGCTCCGGTAAAGCATACTAACTTGAAGTTATATTGTAATAACCATGTGCCTAGCACAATACCTATTATAGCACACATGCTATCTTCTAGCATCAATACAGAATAAAATCTCCCTAATTCCCATGGGCGAACTAACTTAATTACTAGTGCGGTACGCGGTGGATCAAATAATGTTCCGCCTAATGCAGATAATACACAAGATAAACATAATAATATAGGAGTATTTGCAATACTCATTACAATAAATCCTAAAGTACGCATAAATAACCCGGATACGATCATGGGTTTGGCGCCTAATTTATCAGCGAAAGCACCACTAAAAATTCCTAATCCTTGTTGAATGAATTGTCGTAATCCTAAAGCAAACCCTACTAAAAAAGCCCCCCATCCTAGTTGTTCGACAAAATATATTGAAATAAGTGGGAAAACAACATAAAAACCTATAACTACAAACATATTATCTATTATTAAAAAATATTTACCTAGTCTTCTAGCTTGAGATATTGTATACATGGGCCCCCGTTTGTGTATTTTGTATACATTTTGTTTACTGTGTGTATTAAAAATATTTTTAATAGTTGTATGTTTTTATTTTTAATCACGGTGTAAATTAACATGTATTTTAAATTTTGTATGAAACATTTAAATATTATAATATTGATGTTTTTGTGTGTTTATTTTTTATATATTTTGTTCCAGAATAATACTTAATGATAAAAGTGATTATCTTTATTAAAGGTTGCTAATATGTGTATATACGTACGTTACACATACTTAACCAGATTTGTGATTAATTAAAGAAAGTATGTTAAGCGGTCATTTTATTTGTAAAAGTATATAATATAAGAAATATGGCTGTTGTTATTAGTTATTTTTAATAAGTACCATGTTTTATGTGAATCGATATATATACTATATTATAACAGAGATATATAATAATTGTAGTTTATATATACATTGTATTAGTATTTTAAGTGTAAGATTCTAAGATAGAAAATGTTTTTAAAATAAAATTATTGTTTATAGAACTGATTGTTATCATCTTAATGTTATTCAGCGCAATTTTGTAATTTGTAACAAAAATTATATTTGCATAATACTATATTTATACTGAACTTTTTAAAATTTTTAAATATAATGAATCTGTTAAAGTCGCTGACTTCAATGAGTTTTATAATTATGTTATCTCGTATTTTAGGTTTTATCAGAGATACCATTATAGCTCGAATTTTTGGCGTCAGTGTCATGACAGATGCTTTTTTCATTGCTTTTAAATTACCTAATTTATTGAGACGTATTTTTGCAGAAGGAGTGTTTTATCAGGTTTTCCTACCTATATTATCAGAATATCAATATCGTGATAGCGAAGAAGAAATACGGGTATTTATTGCTAGAGTATCTGGTTTGTTGATATTTATGGTAGCTATTGTAGTTGTCATTGGATTATTGACAGCGCCTTGGATTATTGCGGTTACTGCTCCGGGTTTTAACAGTGCTATAGAAAAATTTATTATGGCTATTAAAATGTTTAGAGTGATGTTTCCTTATATTTTATTCGTATCGTTAACATCATTAATGGGGGCTATTTTAAATACTTGTAATTTTTTTTTAGTACCAGCGTTCACTCCAATTTTTTTAAATATCAGTATGATCAGTTTTATGTTATTTTCAGAGTGTTTATATTCTCATATTCCTATTATGGGATTAGCTTGGTCAGTGATTGTAGGAGGACTACTACAGTGTGCTTATTGTGTGTTATTTTTAAAAAAAATTAATATGCTAGTCATTCCAAAAATTCAATTTTATGATAATAGAGTATGTAGAATATATAGATCAATGGTTCCTGCTATAATTGTTGTTTCAAGCAGTCAGATATCATTGGTGATTAATACTATTCTTGCTTCTTTTTTGCGCGATGGTTCTATTTCTTGGATGTATTATGCTGATAGATTAATGGAGTTACCTATTGGAGTTTTTGGTGTAACGTTAACTACTATTCTATATCCGTATTTATCTCGTTTTGTTTCTAAGAAAAATTATGAAGATTATTCTTGTTTAATGAATTGGGGTATTAAGTTATGTTTCATACTAAGTTTACCTAGTGCTGTTATTTTAGGATTTTTGTCTGAACCGTTAATAATAACATTGTTTAAGTATGGAAAATTTTTAGAATTTGATGTATTAATGACACAATATTCTGTAATTGCATACGCAATAGGATTGCCTGGATTAATTTTATCTAAAGTATTGACATCTGCTTTTTATGCACGCCATGATATTAAAACTCCAGTCCACATCGTCATTATTGTACTTATTTTTACTCAATTTGTAAATTTAATGTGTATTGATTTATTAAAGCATATTGTTTTTTCTTTTTCTATTAGTTTGGGGGCATGGTTGAATGCAGGGTTGTTATATTGGAAATTGAAAAAAAAGTATTTATTTCAATTACAATCTGGATGGTGGTTTTTTTGTGGTCAATTGATTATCGCGCTTATTATGTTGTGTATAGTGTGTTTAGGATTGTTGATATATATATCTGATTGGACGCAAGGGCATATTTTTTATAGATTAATTAGAATGATAGCGGTTTTAATATTAGTTGGTAGTAGTTACTGCGTAACGTTATGGTTCGTAGGTATTCGTTTAAATGATTTTATTTTTTTAAGTGGAGAGGAGGAATCGTTCGATTAAATAAAAAATGTGTTAGTATATTACATATGTTTTACTGTTTTAATTCCGAGTAAATTTAATCCTTTTTTTAAAATACGAACAGTAATCAATGCTAATTTTAATCTACTATATTTTATTTGTGTGTTGGTTTCTTTAATGATTGGACAGTTTTCATAAAAGGAAGAAAATAGTACAGATAATTTATATAAATAAGAACATAATATGTGAGGGGCTCCTCGATTTGCTACAGTGGTAATTGTTTCTTCAAATTGAAGTAAACAAATTGCTAACAATTTTTCTTCTTCAGTTTCTAGTTTAATATTGTTTTGTTTTAGTTGAAAATCAATTTGTTTAAATTGTTTAAAAATAGAAAAAATTCTAGTACATGCATATTGTATATAAGGCGCGGTGTTTCCTTCAAATTTTAACATGTTATTCCAATCGAATATGTAATTTATAATGCGGTTCTTTGATAATTCAGAATATTTTATAGCACCAATACCGATAATATGTGCTAGTTTATTTATTTGAGGATGTTTTAAATTAGGGGTTTTGCTTAAAATCAACAAACGGGCACGTTTTAAGGCTTCATCTAATAATGTTTTTAATTTTAACGCATTACCAGATCGTGTTTTAAATGGTTTTTTATCTTTTCCAAGTAGCATACCACATATGTGATGCTCTAATAGTACTGATGTATCTAAATAACCTGCTCTATATGCAATTTCCTGTGCCTGCATTATATGTTGTTTTTGACGACTATCAATATAGTAAATAATTCTGTCGGCATGCAATATTTTACAGCGATATTTTATGCAAGCAATATCAGTGGTACTATATAGGTAAGCTCCATCTTTTTTTTGAATAATTACTCCAAAAGGGGTACCATTTTTATTGGTATATTTTTTTAGAGGCACTACAATAGCTCCGTTACTCATAATTGCTAAGCCTTTATTTTTTAAATCTGATACAATATTAGGAAGCATATGTTTATAAAAACTTTCTCCCATAATATCGCTTTTTTTTAAGGTAACATTTAATCGTATGTATGTATTTTGATTATTTGATGTAGAGATGTCTACTAAACGTTGCCATATTTGACAGCAATATTTGTCGCCTTTTTGCAATTTTAGAACATAATTTCGAGATAATTTCGCGAAATCGGGGTCGATATCATATATTTTTTTAGCTTCTTTATAAAAATGTTCTAATGTAGATAATTGTATAGATTTATTTAATAAAAATTCAGGCTGGATATTTTTTTCTATATAAGCAATAAGCATACCGAATTGAGTACCCCAATCTCCTATATGATTAGCTTTAATAACATTATGTCCTAAAAAAGATAAAACACGAGCAATACTATCTCCAATAACGGTTGAACGTAAATGTCCAACATGCATTTCTTTTGCAATATTTGGACTAGAGTAATCAATAACAATGGTTTTTGATGTAACTGGGGCGATACCTAAACGAGGTACTGAAAAAACACTATTAATTTGATGGGATATCCATTTTGGATTTAAAAATATATTAATAAATCCTGGTTGTTCAATTTTTGCTGTTTGAGCGATATCATTTAGGTCGGTAAGTTTTATAATTTTTTTAGCAAGATCTTCAACAGAGATATTTAATTTTTTAGAGATAGTTATTAATCCATTAACTTGATAGTCACCAAATTTTTTTCTTGTTGATTGTTGTATTTGTATTAGATTGGAAACAGATTGATTTGTAATTAATAATAGAGCTTGATTTATTTTTTTTAATAAAAATGTTTGAATATTCATATGAACATTTTAAAAATATATTATCTAATAATATTAGATAATATATTAATTTCCAGTAATGTAAATTATAAATTTTACTTTATAATTACGAATATATTTTTCAGATTATGTTCTATTTATTAAATGTATTCGTTATGTTGGATGATAATTAAGTTGTATAAAATTATTTGGAAAACCAATTAAAATAATCATTATGCATGCAGGCAATATAATACACTTTATTTGCTAAAAATTAAGTATTTTAGTTTTGTTTTGGTAGAGAATTTATTCTAGTTTTAATTAAATTTATTTATATTACAACTTTATAAAAATACATAATTTCAATTAAAACATATAGAATTTGTATTCATCTAAATTTACATAATTTAATTTTTAAATATTAAGAATATTATTTAATCAGTATATTCAACATACGTTACAATTAACTTCAATAAGTTTAAGTATAGTTCAGAATGCGTATGCTGTAATTTTAAGAAATGATTAATATAACATCAGACAATGATTTTATTTGTATGAGTTATTAAAATTAAGATATATATATTACATACATATATAATATTTTTAATATGTAATTTTATAAAAACATATTTTCTATAATTAGATATTCATGAGTAGAGGAATTTTTATGCGTACTGCATATTGTGGTCAATTAAATTTGTCTCATGTTGGATTGGAAGTTACATTATGTGGTTGGGTAAGTAAATATCGTAATCTTGGTGGGTTAATATTTATTGATTTACGTGACAGAGAAGGACATATACAAGTATGTTTTGATATTAATAATAATAGAAAAATGTGTATATCTGCAACTACATTGAAACAAGAATTCTGTATCCAGTTAATAGGAATGGTTCGCGCACGCCCTAGAAATCAAATCAATAGCAATATATCTACTGGCGCTATTGAAATAGCTGCAAAATCTTTCACTATTCTTAATACTTCTGATCCATTACCATTAGATATTAATCATAATAATATTGAAGAAAATAGATTAAAATATCGTTATCTTGATTTAAGACGCCCAGTTATGTTACATCGAATAAAAACTCGATCGCGTATTATATCAATTGTACATCGTTTTATGGAATTAGAAGGTTTTTTAAATATTGAAACACCAATATTAACAAAAGTTACTCCAGAAGGCTCACGTGATTATATTGTTCCTAGTAGATTACATATAGGTAAAAATTATGCCTTGCCTCAGTCACCTCAGATATTTAAGCAATTATTAATGGTTGCTGGATTTGATAGGTATTATCAAGTGACTAAATGCTTTAGAGATGAGGATTTACGTGCGGATCGTCAACCAGAGTTTACTCAAATAGATATTGAAACTTCTTTTATGTCTGCACAAAAAATACGAGAACTTATGGAGATTTTTATTCGTATTATCTGGCGTGAAATTTTAAATGTAGAATTAGGAACGTTTCCTCAATTGACGTATTCTGAAGTAATACAACGTTTTGGATCTGATACCCCAGATTTAAGAAACCCAATAGAAATGATTGATATATCGTATTTATTTAAGTCAAGACAAAATAGACTGTCCTTTATTCGCGCAAATAATATTGATATCCAGGTAGTAGTTATGAGAGTACCTAATGGTAGTAAATTGACGCAAAATCAGATTGATGGATATATTTACTACGTTAAAAAATGTGGTTTGCAAGAATTAATGTGGATTAAGGTTCAATATAATGATGGTAGCCCTAAAAAGGAAATTAATGGGCCAGTTATTGACTTTTTAGATAATTCGGTATTGGATACTATTTTAGACAAAACTAATACTAAAAATGGTGATATTTTATTTTTTGGATTTAGTGAGGATCAAAATAAATCTATTACAAAATTATTAAGCCCTTTAAGATCTAAATTAGGCAATGATCTTTGTTTAATTAAAAAAGATTCTTGGGCTCCGTTGTGGATAATAGACTTTCCAATGTTTAGAAAGAACAGCTATGATGAACTGGTGTCTATGCATCATATTTTTACTTCTCCAAAAAATTGTGATGTTCACACATTACAGAAAGATCCGTTATCAGCGACTTCGGAGGCTTATGATATGGTTATTAATGGACACGAAGTTGGGAGCGGATCAGTTCGTATTCATTCATTTGATGTACAACAAGTAGTGTTCAATATTTTAGGTATTACTCAAAATGAACAGAAAGAAAAATTTGGATATTTAATGAATGCTTTGAAATATGGAGCGCCTCCGCATGCTGGTTTAGCATTTGGTTTAGATCGTCTAGCTATGTTGTTAACTGGAGTGAAGAGTATTAGAGAGGTTATTGCATTCCCTAAAACTACAGCAGCAATAGATTTAATGGTTAATGCACCTGATTGATATATGTAATTCGGTGGGGTTGTGGGCTAGGTCATATAAAATTTATGTGGTGCATTTGTCAACTATATTTTAAAGAGTGTTTAAGAAGGCTATTTTTAGATATTATAAAATATAAAAGGTAATAAATAGAATATTTGGTTTTCGTGTTAATTTTGAATAGATTTTTAGGTAATGTGATTTTAAAAGGTAGTATTATTAATATTAGAGTTTTATTCTTTTTTATGTTTTCTTTTGATTTTTATTAAGAATCATGCTTTTTGTTAGAAATCGTAATATAAGGCTATTAATTAGTGTGTAGTATTATAGTTCGTTATATTAAGTTATTATATCGTTATGTGCATAAGTGTTATTTTATAATGTCATCTATATTGCTATTAATTATTATAGTTATGACTATTTGGAAATTTTTTATCCCATGTGCATTATTAAATAAAAGTAAAAAAAATTATAATAAGGAATTTTATCTTAAGAAAGATGAACTTCACCAATCTGAAATTGTAAAAAATGAAAAATTTTTCAATAGTGCAATGGTGTATTTAGATATTCTAAAGAAATACTTATATCTTAATAAATTATCGAAAGAAATAAATGTGTATAATCATATAGTATGTCAAGATGATGTTTTGAGTGAAATTTTACTAAAATATAGTAGCGATGGTGTTGATGCTTCTGGGATTGCACTTTTATTACAACAGTATCCAATACTCAGGAAGTTAGAAACGGGACACATACTTTCTTGGATGATAATTACAAAAAAAAAATTACAATGTTTGGTTTGGGATATTTTTCCACGGGAAATTCGTGTATATAATCGGATACATGCTAGTTTTACAGAAGGTATTATTAGAATTTTAGATCAATTAAATAATAGTTTATATCCTACAATTTTATTTATAGGTGAATTAAATGGAACATTTATTGATAGCGCTCGTTCTTTAGGTATAGAAGAAAATTATATTATAGATATAAGTAATGCATTACAATATCAGTTAGATTTTCGAAAGTTGCGTCAAGGGGATAGGTTTGCGGTATTAATATCAACAATGATGGATAGTAGTTACAATGTTAAAAGTAAATTACTCGGGGCAAGATTGTATACGTCTGGTAAAAACTATTATATATTTCGCGCAAATAATGGTAAATTCTATGATCGTGAGGCTGTAAGATTAGAAGGAAGTTTTATACGTTTTCCTACCTTAAAACCATTTCGTATATCTTCTAATTTTAATTTAAGCAGATTAAATCCTGTAACCGGACAAGTATCTCCTCACGCTGGAGTTGATTTTGCTGTTCCCATTGGCACTCCAGTTTTTTCGGTAGGAGATGGAGAAGTTATTGTAAGTACATATAGTAAAATAGCTGGCAATTATATAACAATTAGACATAGCTGTCATTGTGTAACTCGATATATGCATTTGAAAAAATTACTAGTTATGCCCGGTCAAAAAGTTAAACGAGGCGACAGTATAGCATTATCTGGTAATACAGGTCGATCAACAGGTCCTCATTTGCATTTTGAAATATGGGTTAATCATCGTCCTGTAAATCCATTAACTACTAATATTTTAAATATTGATAAGTTATTAGGAAATGAACGCATAATATACTTAAATCAGATAAAAGATATTATTCCAAAACTACGTTTTGATTAGATATATTTTTTAATCTGTGATCAATAGCTAGAATCTTATTTTAATGACAAGTAAACATTATATCTTGAATATGTGATGTATGTATTTTTAAATTAATTGTTAGGGATATTGAGATAAGAACGATTATTCTACTTGTAAGATATGGCTTATGTTCATAATATCACATTTATTGTATATGTCGTTTTGTATTATAACTACTAATTCTCCAGAAATGAGAAATCCTTCATCGCGTAATAAATTTCTAGCATATTTGGCATCTTTTACATTATCGCCTGTTCGATTAAAATAAATAGGAATGACTCCTTTATAAAGAGTAACTATGTTTAAGGTGCGTTTGTGTTGGGCTAATGCAAAAATAGGTAATTTTGAATTGATACGAGACATCAATAATGTAGTGTTCTCAGATTCAGTTAGAGCGATAATAGCACTTACTCCTTCTAAGTGATTCGCAGTATACATTGCTGATATAGCTATAATTTCTTCGATGTTATTAAATTTTTTTTTTTGATTGGTGTGTGTGAAAAAATTGATGTTTGAAATTTTTTCCGCTCCTAGGCATACATTTGCAACTGTTGCTACAGTTTCAGACGGATATTGACCTATAGCAGTTTCGGCAGATAACATAACTGCATCAGTGCCATCTAATACTGCATTAGCCACATCCATTACTTCTGCACGAGTGGGCATAGAATTATGAACCATAGATTCCATCATTTGGGTTGCAGTAATAACTGTTCGGTTAAGAGCACATGCTCTTTTTATTATCTTTTTTTGAACACCTACTAGTTCTGGTTCTCCAATTTCTACTCCTAAATCTCCCCGAGCTACCATGACTGCATCTGATGCATGAATAATGTCATCTATTGTTTCATCGGATGCTACTACTTCTGCGCGTTCTATTTTAGAAACAATTTTTGCATGACTACCAGCGTCTACAACTAATTTTCGCGCTAAATCTAAATCTATACTGCTACGTGGAAATGATATTGCTAAGTAGTCAACTCCAATTTGAGCGGCAGTTATAATATCGATTTTATCTTTATTTGTTAATGCTTTTGCTGTAAGCCCACCTCCTAATTTATTTAGTCCTTTGTTATTAGATAATATACCTCCAATAATTACTTTAGTATAGATTTTAGTATTATTAATTGTTATTATTTTTAGTTTAATTTTCCCATCATCTAATAGAAGTAAATCTCCTGAACGTACGTCTTGTGCTAGTTCTGCATAATCAACACCTACGCATTTATGATCACCTATATCCTTCGTTAACATAGTATCAATTAAAAAGTTATCTCCAGATTTTAAATATATTTTATTACCTTGAAAAGTTGAAACACGGATTTTAGGGCCTTGTAAATCTCCTAGAATAGCGATGTATTTTCTTAGTTTTGAAGCAATCTCGCGCACTTTTTTTGCACGGATAAAATGTTCTTTTGTTTCTCCATGAGAAAAGTTTAGTCGTACTATATTTGCTCCTGAAACAATTATTTTCTCAAGGTTATTATCTTTATCTGTAGCAGGCCCTAGAGTAGCGATAATTTTAGTTCTTCTCATTTGGCGAGGCATAATAATTCCTTATGAACTTAAATATAAACATCATATATTAATAACATGATGATTGCTCATCATGTTATTAATATATGATAATTTGTATTATTTTACATTAAATTTTAATATGTTATTATAACGATTAAATATAGTATAATGTTTATTTTAAATATTTATAAAATAATCTATTAATATTTATAGGAAATATTAATAGTGTTAAGCACATAAATAAATTTAACATTAAGATCCCATAATTTAATTATGTTAGATAAACATATCAATCTTCTAGTTGCAACTAGATACTATTATCTGAAAGATAAATAAATTCCTTAATTATTAATAAGCTCGTGATACGGTAATTTTGTCATTGTGGGTAGATTTTACACTTACTTGTGATAATATTTAAATATATTAAGTTTTTAGAATATGTAGTTTTAATTGCATATTTTAAAATTATGTTGATACTGTGAAAATATAAAAATAATTAATATTAGATGCCATATATGATATCGAGTTTTATGGAATTTTGATTGATGTTGAATTAATGTATCTACGTTTATTTTAAGTCACTTATGATTTACATTGTAATTAAATGTAATAATTACAAACGAATATATCAGAGATATAAATATGCAGGAAACATCTGTTACTCAAGCATGTAATTTAGTTATTTTTGGGACTAAAGGTGATTTAACGCGTAGAAAATTGTTTCCATCATTATATCAGTTAGAAAAAATAGGTGCTATTCATCCCGATACACGCATCATAGGGGTAGGTCGTGCAGAATGGAGTCTTGTTATGTATATTGAAGTTGTATATGATTCTTTAAAAAAATTTGTGCAAGATCCTATCGATGAATCTTTATGGTGTATTTTTAGAGCACGACTTGACTTTTGTAATTTAGATGTATATCAAACTGAACGATTTATTCATTTATTAGATAAATTACAGAATGTAGATATGGTAACAATAAATTATTTGGCTACGCCTCCTGATACTTTTGGGATTATATGTAAAGGATTAAGTACCATTGGATTAAATAAAAAATCAAATCGTATAGTTATAGAAAAACCATTGGGTACTAATTTGGATTCTGCTCGTGTTATTAATGCGCAGATATCAAAGTATTTTGAGGAAAAACAAATTTATCGTATCGATCATTATTTAGGAAAAGAAACAGTTTTAAATTTGTTGGCATTACGTTTTGCAAATTATTTGTTTTCCTCAAACTGGGACAATAATACTATTGATCACGTGCAAATTACTGTAGCAGAAGAAGTAGGTATTGAAGGTCGTTGGGGTTATTTTGATGCGATAGGTCAAATGCGTGATATGATACAAAGTCATTTATTACAGATTTTAACTATTATAGCTATGTCACCTCCATCTAATTTGAGTGCTGATTGTATTCGGGATGAAAAAGTCAAAGTTCTTAGATCGTTGCGGAAGATTGATTGTAATAATGTACATGATGTTACAGTTCGTGGACAGTATACGTCTGGTTTTATTCATGGAAAGCCAGTACCAGGCTATTTAGAAGAAAAGGGAGCTAATAAGAGCAGTAATACTGAGACGTTTGTCTCTCTTTGTGTTAATATAGATAATTGGCGTTGGGCTGGTGTTCCATTTTATCTGCGTACTGGAAAGAGATTACCAGCTAAATGTTCTGAAATTGTAATTTTTTTTAAAAAACCAGTGATTAATTTATTTCTTGATTCATATCAGGATTTGCCTAATAATAAATTAACTATTCGATTGCAACCAGATGAGGGGATAGACGTTCAAATTTTAAATAAAATACCCGGATTAGGTCATAAACATCGGCTACAAGTTACTAAATTAAATTTAAGTTTTTACAAAACTTTTTGCCAAGAGCATATAGTTGATGCATATGAGCGTTTACTATTAGAAACAATGAGAGGGATTCAAGTATTATTTGTTCGTCACGATGAAATAGAAGGAGCTTGGAAATGGGTCGATTCTATCATACAAGCTTGGGAACGTGAAAATAATGTACCCAAGCTGTATCAGGCTGGTACTTGGGGTCCTGCAGAGTCAATGACTATGATTGCCAAAGATGGTCGTTTTTGGAATGAATATAAATTGTATACGTGATTGATTTTAATACGTTATAGTAACGTTAATTTTTTAAATATTGTTAATTAATAAAGTTCTTAGATTTTTGTTTTTATATGAAGATATTTATATATAATTAGGTATTAGAGGTTGTTTTCAGTATCTTAAATATAAGTGTGTATATTTTATGTAGAGTATTATTTAAAATTGAGTAATGATGTATAGTAAAGTATTGTTTGAAAAATTTTAGGTTCTTTGTTAAAGAGGAAAATTATTTTTTATGGTACGTATCGTATTATTTATAATTACTAATTTGTCGGTAATGATATTATTTGGTAGCATACTTAGTTTGTTGGGTTTTTGGTCTTCTACTACTCTTGGGTTAGTCAGAATGGCTGGGATATTTGGTTTTGGGGGCGCTATTATTTCTTTATTTTTGTCAAAATTTGTAGCTTTGTCTGCAGTTGATGGTGTAATTATTAACAAAGCGTCTAATGATATGGAAAATTGGTTATTAGAAATAATACATAAACAGGCTAATAAACTAGATATTGTTGCACCACAGTTAGCTGTTTATGACTCTATGGATATGAATGCTTTTGCTACAGGAGCAAGAAGAAATGCAGCATTAATAGCAGTTAGTACTGGTCTTTTAAAAAATATGAATCAGGAATCAATTGAAGCTGTTATTGCTCATGAAATGAACCATGTCGCTTCTGGCGATATGATTACTATGACTCTTATTCAAGGAGTGGTTAATACCTTTGTTATTTTTATATCACGTAGTCTTGCTAAATTAATTTCTTATTGGACTTCATTTATGCAGGATCAAGATAATGAACAATTTAACACCAATGATAATCAGTATGGAGATGTAAATAGTTCTTTAACATATGTTATAGTATCCACTCTTTTAGAGGTTTTGTTTGGTATGTTTGCAAGCGTGATTGTATTTTGGTTTTCTCGTCATCGTGAATTTTATGCAGATGCTGGATCTGCTAAATTAGTGGGATGTAGAAATATGATTTCTGCTTTACAAGAATTAAAATGTAGTTATGAGTCTAAAAATAATACTAACAGCATCATTGCAACATTGTATATTAATAGTGTAAAAAAAAATAGTGTGATAAGTGATTTATTTGCATCTCATCCTTCTATAGATAAACGCATAGAAGCATTGCAACGTGGTACGTATTTGAATAAATCGTCTTATTTTTTCTAAGTAAACTACATTCTTTATTTATTTTATAAAATGGTTGATTTATGGGTTTTTATAAATGATACCATCATATGATTTGCAAAATGAAAAATAAATGTTACTATGCAAATAGGGTTTTGTATAAGTTAAACGTTTTTGTAAATATATTTGTTCTTCATATAAAAATGATCCTAAAAAATGAAGGAATTTATGTGTATTATTGATTAATATCATATAATTAAATAATTATATGATAAAGTATCAGGTAAACCGAGATATGCTTCCGTATGTAAGTGGTATTTTGATAAATTCAGTAAAGAAGTGTTGTTATGTATGAATAATATAATTTCCTCTTATTTGAATGTTTCACGAGAATAATAACTCTGGTTTGTCTTTTAATCGCTGTTACGGCAAATGTAAACACTCTAAAGGAAATACGTAAGATGGCAAAAATTAAAGGTCAAGTAAAGTGGTTTAATGAGTCTAAAGGTTTTGGTTTTATTACACCGTCAGATGGTAGTAAAGATGTTTTTGTACACTTTTCTGCTATTCAAGGTAACGGATTTAAGACTTTATCTGAAGGACAAAGTGTAGAATTTGAAATTCAAGATGGACATAAAGGCCCATCTGCTGTTAACGTGACGACTTTGTAATGTAATGATAAAGTATTTTGTAATATGTAATTAAGGATTTTAAAGGTATAAGGTGGTGGTGTAAGGATATTATAAAAAATAAACAGCGAGTATCATGGTATACAATGTTACTGTTGATATGAAATACATAGTATTTGATTTTAAATTTTAAAAATTATGTGTAGAAGCTATATATGTAGTATTGATGTGTTAGTTTAGTAATTTTGTTGGCAGAGATCTAAAAAGTGTATAACGGTTACTGCTGTGTTTGTGTTGTTGATATAAAAATAAGAGGGCCTTGTTGAAAACTTCAACAAGGCCCTCTTATTTTTATATCTTACTTTGACAGATATTTGGTTAGAGACCTAACAATCCTATCCAGTATCCAAAAATTCCAATCCCAAAAAATCCTATAATAATCCATAGTGCGTTTATTTTATTATTTAGTAACCACATGCAAGCAAATGTTAATAATAGAGGAATAAATCCAGGCATGAGTTGATCTAAAATATTTTGCACAGTCGTAACCACTGTGTTTCCATCATTGTCAGTAATTTTAGAAAGCACACATGGAATGTTTACATGTGTCCATTTATTAACTAACGCCCCCATAACGAATAAACCTAAAATTGAAGAGCCTTCTGTTAGTTTTTTTAACACTCCTCCTTTCATATCATTCACGATGCTTACTCCTTTCTTATAACCATATATCATGCCATAATAACGAGTAGCTAATCTGATTGTATTAAATAGAACAAAAAATAGACATGGACCTAATAGACTTCCAGTCATAGCAATTCCTGCTCCTAAGGCAGCAAATACTGGTCTAGCAGTTCCCCAAAATATTGGATCACCTACTCCAGCAAGAGGACCCATTAATCCTATTTTCAAACCATTGATAGAAGCATTATCTATAGTAGTAGCGCCGTTAGCTTTTTGTTCTTCCATGGCCATGGTAACTCCTAATATAGGAGCGGCAACATATGGATGTGTATTAAAGAATTCTAAATGACGTTTAATTGCTTCTTTCCGATTTTCGCTGTATTTAGGATACAAACGTTTAATTATTGGAATCATAGTAAAACAAAATCCCAGCGCTTGCATACGCTCAAAGTTCCAAGAACCTTGAAAAAGGTTAGAACGAATAAAAGCTGCGCGTATATCACTTTTTCTTAGTTTTATTATTTTTGTTGTATCATGTATTGTTTGAGGTTTATTAATCATTATCATTACCTATTCATCTAATCTAATTCGTCATCAAGTTTATTTTTGGCTTGAACATTTGAATCAGGGATATTATTTTGCGGAATTTGATTATACCGTGGAGATAATTGAATATATAGGATAGCCAGAACTACACCAACGACACCTAGTGCGACTAAATTAAATTCTGTGAATGCTGTGATAACAAATCCTAGAAAAAAAATTGGCATTAGATATCCAGTACGCATCATATTAATAACCATTGCATAACCAACCACAACAATCATACCTCCAGCAATGTTTAAACCGTTAGTTATTACTTCTGGGATTGCGTGAAGCATGCGATGTACAGTTTCAGTTCCAACGGAAATTCCAACAATAGTAGCTGGAATTGCAATACGCATAGCCTGTAACATAAGAGCTGTGATATGAATCCAATTTAAAATTGTTATATTACAGCGCTCTGCTGCTGTATCAGCAGCATGTTGAAATGCTACAGTAACAGTACGTACAATAATGGTCAATACTTGTCCGGCAGCAGCTAATGGAATGGCTAAAGCAATTCCTGCTCCAATAGGTTGTTGCCCTATAATTACTAAGATGGTAGAAATAATTGAAGCTAAAGCAGTATCAGGTGCTACAGCTGCTCCTATATTCATCCACCCTAGCGCTATCATTTCCAGTGTCCCTCCAATAATAATCCCAGTTTTTAGGTCTCCTAAAACTAAACCAATTAGCGTACATGCTATTAATGGTCTATGGCATTGAAATTCGTCAAGTATCGAACCCATTCCGATAATACAAGATATAATAAACAATAAAACAATTTGAAGTGCGTTAATTTCCATTTCATTTTCCTGAAAATATAAAAATAAAACATTTTATTAATATCGTTCTCATATTAATTTATTAAATAAATATACATATGTAAATTAATTAGGAATGATTTATTTTTTTTATTAATTTCATTATTTTTAATGATGGATCTGATGGTACTTTACGTGCTTCTAATTCAATACCATATTGATCAAGCTTTTTAAAAGCCTCAATATCTACGTTATTTACTGATATAGCATTATTTATTTGTTTCTTATCTTTATAAAAAGCCATCCCTCCAATATTTACTGAATTAATAGGGATACCACCTTCAACAAGGCGCACAATATCTGTGGGATTAGTGAATAACATGATGACTTTGTCTCCAGCATATTTAGGATTATTGTATACACGTATAGTTTTATCGATATCTAGGACATGAGCGGTTACCCCAGGAGGTGTTACTTGAGTCAGTAAAGTTTTTCGGATCATATCTCTAGATACTTCATCGTTTACTACTATAATACGTGTAATGTTATATTCTTTAACCCAACGAGTTACTACTTGTCCATGAATCAGCCTGTCATCAATACGTGCTAAACAAATGATCATATGGTTTTTTTTATTATTTTTTTTATTTAATGATGAATGCAAAATTTTATTTTTACTGGTATTCTGCTTGCCATATAACTGATTAGGACTAGAGCAATATTTTACAGATTTTATACTTTCGTTACCAGATTTTAACACAATTTGTACTAATTCTTGAAAGGTATGGGAATCATCACGCGCCATAAATACTTCAATTAACATGGGGATATTGATACCTGTGATAATATCATATTTTTCTTTGTTTAATATGATGCTATGAGCAGCGTTGAAAGGACTGCCTCCCCAAGTATCTACTAAGAATAATACACCTGCATTAGTATTTAGATTTAATAGACATGTATTATATTTTTTAATTAGTATTTCAGTATTTTCTTCGGGAAGTAATTCAATCCATGCAACATTTTTTTGTTTTCCCACAATCATTTCAGTAGTTTTAAGTAATTGTTCAGATACAGAACCATGAGCTCCTAATATAATAGCAATAGTCACTACTTTTTCCTCTTTGATATATTATCAATAATTCATTTTTTATTTTTGTATTATTTCAATTTTTAAAATAATACAGTATCTATTTTTAGTTGTTTGTCATATTATTTATGATTTATTTTATGTTATGCCCAATACATAGGCTAATTTTTCTTTAATATTTTAAAATTAAAAGTTATATGCTTGTACTATTTTAGTTTTCTGATTTTATTTTAATTAATACATATGTAAGTAATAATTGAGATACTTCAAGAGATAATCGATTACATTATACTGTCTTTTCTGTCATAATGATAGATTATCTTTAATGTTAAATGCATACTTTACAGTAGTATGCAAGAGATGTTTTACATCATATCATAATAATAACATTTCTCTACTTAAGTAACGTTCACATAATCTTATGACGACATATATTAACTGTTATCAATACCTTTGCCTACATAAACTTATATTTGATCATGTTTAATTTATTGTTGAAAACTTCATTATGTAATCAGATATTTAATATGTTTATATAAATATACCATTAAATGATGTGTTACCTAACATTCAATGGAGATTATCATGGAATTTTTAACAGACATATCAATGTGGGTAGGGTTATTAACTCTGGTGATTTTGGAGGTTGTGCTCGGTATTGATAATTTAGTTTTTATCACTATTCTAGCAGATAGACTGCCGAAAAAACAACGTGAACGTGCATGTATTATTGGTTTGACATTGGCATTAATAATGCGTATAGCATTATTGTCTTTAATTTCATGGTTTGCAACTCTTACAAAACCATTATGTAAAATTGCTGACTTTTCGTTTTCTATTAGAGATTTAATTTTATTATTTGGTGGTATTTTTCTTTTATTTAAGGCAACTACTGAATTGCATCAGCAATTAGAACATAAAATACATAATAACACTAGTCGTGGATACGCTAGTTTTTGGATGGTAGTAATACAAATTGTAGTTTTTGATGCTATTTTTTCTATTGATGCAGTAATAACAGCTGTTGGTACAGTAGAAAATTTAATCATCATGATAATGGCAGTTATAATAGCAGTAACATTAATGTTGTTATTATCTCGTTTATTAACTAATTTTATTAATAATCATCAGACTGTAGTAGTTTTATGTTTGAGTTTTTTGTTAATTATCGGTTTAAGCTTAATTGCAGAGGGAATTGGATTTTATATACCAAAGGGTTATTTATATGTTGCTATTGGATTTTCAGTATTAATTGAATTATTTAATCAAATTGCTCATTGCAATTCTATGAAAGGTCAATCAACTAAATCAATGCGCGAACGTACTGCAGAGGTGATTATAAGGTTGATGGGTAATACAGTACAATGGAATTCTACTACAGAAAAAAATTATCCAATTTCTTCTTCATCAAGAACACATTTTGTTGAAGAGGAGCGACATATGATTACTGGAGTGTTATCGTTAGCTTCACGTACTTTACGAAGTATAATGACTCCTAGGAATGAAATTTCATGGTTAGATTCTCAAAAACCAGTACAGGAATTATATTCTATTTTAATGAATACTCCTCATAATATGTTTCCCGTATGTAACGGTGAATTGGATCAATTAATAGGAATTGTTCGTGCTAAAGATTTGATGGCAGCAATAGATCATGGAGAGCAAGTAGAAACGTATGCTGCAGAGAATTTGCCTATTGTGGTTCCAGAAACTTTAGATGTCTTGAACTTATTAAAAGAATTACGTCGTGCAAAAGGGAGTATGGTTATTGTATCTAATGAATTTGGTATTATTCAAGGGTTAATAACCCCTTTGGATGTGCTAGAAGCTATAGCTGGTGAATTTCCTGACGAAGATGAAACACCAGAAATCGAGAAAATTAACAATGGTACAGGTTGGTTAGCGAAAGGTAGTATGGATTTACATGCATTGCAACGAGCATTACAAGCCCATGATTTAGTGCATAAATGTGATCATGTGGCTTCTTTAGCTGGATTATTATTATCTCATTGTGATCGTATACCAAAAGAGGGTGATGTACTAACAATTAATAGGTGGCGTTTTATAATTCGAAAAATGATAGAGTATCGTATTGAATTAGTGGAGATAGAACACTTTACTTTTTTTAAGAAAACACATCAACAATAGTATTATTATATAGATATATCTAATAACGTTATTGTTAGTAATTTGTAGTAATTACATTAAATAAAATTTTTTTAATAACGGTGGTAATAGAGTGTGTATTTTGTCTTGCATTTCTTGATATTCTATATTTTCGTCACTGTCGGAAACAATGCCACTTCCTACTGAACAAAAGAGATGTTTCTTATCAGCCAATAGTGTTCTAATAGCAATATTGGTATCCATGTTTCCGCAACAACTTAAGTATCCAATGCTTCCAGACCAAATACTTCGACGATGTGGTTCAAGTTGTTCGATTAATTTCATTGCTTGAATCTTTGGAGCTCCAGTTATAGATCCTCCCGGAAAGCATGCGCGTAATAAATCACAAGCAGAAAAATTATTGGAAAGCTTTCCTGTAATTGTGCTGATCATATGATGTACTCCTGTGAACGATTGGATATTAAATAATTTAGGTACGCGAATACTGCCCGGAATAGATACTTTTCCAATATCATTTCTTAATAAGTCAACGATCATTAAATTTTCTGATCTATTTTTTATAGATTTGGATAATTTAATAATTTGGAGACAATCATCTTGTGTATTTTTTAGTCTGGGTAATGTTCCTTTAATGGGTTGAGTTTTAATTTTTTTACCATGTAATTGCAAAAAACGTTCTGGGGACAAGCTAAGTATGCTTAATTTATTTGGTAGCCTAATAAATCCTGAAAAAGGTGCCTGATTATAATTTAATAAATAACGGAATGCTATCCACGCGTTTCCTATATATGGGGTATAAAAACGTTGAGCTAAACATACTTGATAACAGTTACCTATAGTTATATGTTTTTTTATAATATTAAATTTTTTTGAATATTCAAATTGGTTCATATTACTTTTCCACGGTCTTATAATACGAAATGAGGTGTAATTAACGTGATTACTATATGTATACCGTTTATATATCCAAGGTAATATTTGATTTGGCTCATCATGAGTGACAAGGTAACTTTTATAAAGTTTATGATCAGAAATTATCGCCCAACGATATAACCCTATTGCCATATCTGGAAATAGGAGATCTTGTTTAGCTAATTTTGGTAATGATTCGGTACATCTTGCGAGGTCATATCCAAATATACCTAAAAATCCACCCTGAAATGGCAATTTAAGTTTATAACGATTACATGATTCCATATTAGTAATATGGGTATATTCTTTTAATAAGATAAATGGATCTGCATTACTAATTTGATTATTTTTATTGTGAGAAATTGTAGTGATATTATTTTTAGTCACTAATGTTAACACTGGGTTAGTAACTAATATATCAAAACGGCCATCTGGGTGTTGATTATTATGTCCAGAATATAACAGCATAGACCACGCTGTATTAGATAAAGGTTCAAAAAGATTTAGTATAGCATCAGGGTGATAGGGTAATTCTATAAGATGTATTCCCATTAAAATAGACGTTCCTTTATGTTTTAAAAATATGTGCCAATTATGTTAATCATATAATGAATACAAAGTATAAATATAATTTGTGTAGTATTTTAAAAATATTGAAGAACATGTAATAATGCATTCTTTTATATGTGTTTAGATATAATTATTTTCGTATTGTGTTTTATTTCGGATTAAATATGAAACGACAACTATTAATTACGATGCGATATGTGTTATTCTTTTAAAGGCATTAACTGTGATAGTACTTACTTTTCATAATAATTAGCGCTATTTTAACTAAATTTTTTAGCTTTAGTAATTTTAGTTTGAAGTTAATGAATATTTAATATTTTTATTACAAATATAACACGTATAATATAGTTTAGTTGTAATACTTTCAATATATAATTTTATTGTATTTTTATGTGCCATGTCTACTCGAATTTTGGCTTTTGATACTACTACTGAATTATGTTCTGTTGCTTTAATGATCGATCATAATATATATGATCATAAAATTGTAGCATCTAGACGTCATGCGGAAAAGATATTACCTATGATTAATAAATTATTAGTAGAAGTAGGTGTTACCTTGCGATCGCTTGATTGTATTATATTTAATAGAGGGCCGGGTGGCTTTGTGGGGATACGAATTGGAATTTGTGTTGCACAAGGGTTAGCATTAGGAGCTGATTTGCCATTAGTGGAGGTGTCTTCTTTGGCAGTATTAGCGCAAGGAGCTTGGCGTATTTTTTCTATTAAACAAGTTATATCCACTATTGACGCACGTATGGGCGAATTGTATTGTGCTCGTTATTGTCGGATGAGTGATAACAATTGTTGGATATGTGATAGTAGTGAGTCTATTATGACAGCAGAGGTAATTGCGGCAGAGCTAATGTGTAATACAATGTTGAAAGGTAGTTGGGTACTTGCAGGTACAGGTTGGAATAATTATTTAGTTTTAGAAAACGTAAAAGTAAATGATACTATTTTTTTAAGGAAGATTGTTATGTCACCTGAAGCACAGGACATGTTGCTATTAGGAATGCAGAGTTGGAGACATAAAATATTTCTAACCCCGAATCAGGCGCAGCCTGTTTATTTACGTAATAAAATAGTTTCTACATAAAACAATATGGATTTAGTTTTAAAAACGGTACTGCATACGTAATGCCACATGCCATAGTATATTGAGTTTGGTGTATGAAAACGTTGTATATATGGTTTATTGTGGGTTGTGAAATATTATAATATAATCTGTTAAAGGATGCACCTGATCATAATACAGTATAAATTGAATGTTATTAATATGTTTAACTGTAATTTATATTGTGAGATACAGTGATTAATCAGAATATTAGCTAATAATAAGAGGCTCAAAAATATTTTTATAAAGGGATTATTTTTGTAAGTATTATTTATTAGAATTTTTAATTTGAATGATACGTATGGCCTGATTTATTAT
This sequence comes from Blochmannia endosymbiont of Camponotus sp., assembly GCF_023586085.1. Lineage (NCBI taxonomy): Bacteria > Pseudomonadati > Pseudomonadota > Gammaproteobacteria > Enterobacterales > Enterobacteriaceae > Candidatus Blochmanniella > Blochmannia endosymbiont of Camponotus sp. The sequence goes on along the minus strand of NZ_CP097757.1, from coordinate 719,582 downwards.
GTTTTTCGTTAGAAAAAATTACTTTACATTTTAAAATAGACGCGTTATCCTTTTTTTCCAGTTGCACTGAAAGTATGTATGGATCAGGTATATATTTACGTATTATTTTGGTTAAATCTTTTTTTAATTTATACAGATAACATGGGGATTGGTTACTTATATTTTTGATATTATTTTCAGAAATAACGTCTTGTAGTCTTCTTTTGGCGATGTTAGCTGGTGTGTTTTTTTTAAAAAAAAGGAAATTGACTAATACCATAAGTATTATCTCTTAAAAAATCGTTTTAAAAAGTTGAATTTTTTGTTTTCAGTAAACCTAAAAGGACGTTGTTTCCCCAATAAACGATCTACTGTATCTGAGTAAGCTTGACCTGCATGGGATCTGATATCTAAAATAATTGGCTCACCTTGATTAGATGCTTTTAGTACTGATTTATCTTCCGGTATAACACCTAATAAAGGGATTCGTAATATTTCCATTACGTCTTCTAAACTAAGCATATCTCCGTGTTTTACGCGAATAGGATTATATCGAGTTAGTAATAAGTATTCTTTGATGGTTTCTATATTATTTATAGAATGTTTAGATTTAGAAGACAAAATTCCTAAAACACGATCTGAATCGTGCACTGAAGAAATTTCTGGATTGGTGATGATGACAGCTTCGTTTGCAAAATACAAAGCCGCCAACGCTCCGCTATCAATACCTGCAGGAGAATCGCATATTATAAATTCGAAATTCATTTTATTAAGATCATTTAATATTTTTTCTACTCCGATGAGAGTTAAGGCATTTTTATCGCGTGTTTGTGAGGCAGGTAGAATATATAGATAATCAGTGCGCTTATCTTTAATTAATGCTTGATGCAATGTGGCTTCTTCTTGAATAACATTAATAAAATCGTACACTACTCTACGTTCACATCCCATAATTAAATCAAGATTACGTAAACCAATATCGAAATCAATAACAACTGTTTTTTTTCCTTTACGCGCTAGTCCAGTAGCAAGAGCTGCGCTTGATGTTGTTTTACCAACTCCTCCTTTTCCTGAAGTAATAACGATTATACGTGCCATCAACACATTCCTTATTTTCAGTATATATTATAAATCTTGAATGATAAGAGTATCATTTTTTAAACTAAGTCTTACTGCTTTACCTGAAAATTCTTTTGGAATTTGATCGCTTAGCCAATAACGCCCTCCAATAGATACTAGCTCAGAAGATAAATTAGTACAAAAAATTTGAGATTCTTCATTTCCAGATGCACCGGCTAATATACGTCCTCGCATTATTCCATAAATATGGATATTACCATCGGCAATAATTTCAGCACCAGCACTAACATTTGCAATAACAATTAAATCTCTATTACGAGCATATATTTTTTGACCAGAACGTATTGGTGTTTTAATTAATTGTGTTTTGGATGTTGTTAAAGTATTTTTTCGAAAATATTCTGTAAAATCTTTATGTAATATAGTTATGTTTTGTGATAAAACAGGAAACCCGCTAAGCATGATTATCTCTTTTAATTTATTGTCGTGACAACAACATGCTCCGACTATAAATAATCCAGAATCTGATAATGTTTGACATAGAGCATCCCAATTACTGCGGTAATTGAGATTGCTAACGTTTACAACAACTGGGGTGTTTTTTGATAAAAAAATAGGAGATTTTTCTATTTTTTCTACCAATGATCGACGAATTTCTTCTAAGCATGTACTATATACATGCACCACTAATAATGGAAAATTGCTTCCCTTTATGCTAATAGACACGCTAGTTTTTCGCAATTTAAATATATATTACGGACTCATATGCAATAAATATTATTACATATGAGTATATGTTTATTTATATTAAATAATAAATACAATTAACAAGTTACATATTTTCTTGATAAAATACTATATTATAATTTTTATAATGTTACAATAAAAATAAAAATACAACGTTGTTATATTAATAATTTATATTTTTATGGACACTTCCAGTAAACATGTTGTCATTTAGGACAATGTATAGGGTGTTATGTTAAATTACAGCGTAATGATAATTTAAATTTTAAAAGTAACAAAATTATTGTATAATCAGCACTATTTTTGTAGTTTTTACGTTTTTAATAAACATAAGAGACTGTTACTGTTATGAATATTATTCTGTGATATAAGTATATGTTACAACCAATCGGTGTTTGTGTATTGATTATAGCAAATATAAATTGAAACAAGATTTATCTTAACAAAAGTTAATTATAATTAATATATGTTTTATCAAATAATTTTCATTTGATAAAACATAGTGTGATTTGGTGTAGTGCTTTATTTAAATTGTTATTTAGTATTACGTTTTAGAAAATCAATGATTTGTGATATGCCCATGAGTAAGGCTATCAGAAAGTAGCTAGAAAAAATTATGAGCATCCATTGAGATATTTCTAGAGATAAAAAATACCATTTATATTCAGAACAATTACCATTAGCGTCAAATATAGTGGGCCACCATCTATTTATAGGTAACCAATTAGGAAATTTTACAAATAAATCACATGTAGAAAATGGGGAAGGATTTAATTGAATGTCAATGTATTTTTTGGCCAATAATAATCCTTTGTAAGCGCTGTATGACCAAATTGATATAGCAAATAGTCTTAAAGGAGCAAATGAAGGGGCTGGTATTGCAATTAAGCCTGCTATCCCTATGCCACATAGGGCACATCTTTGATAGATACACAGTACGCAAGGTTTTATCAAAACAATGTGCTGTAAATATAAGGCTATTAATTCTAAATTAATAATGGTAAAAATTAGAAAACCCCAGCATTTTCTACTTTTGGAACAAATATTTAGAAAATGCAACATAAATAATTGCCTAAAATTAAAATATTTTTGGTTTAAAAATCACTGTTTAACACAAAATAAAAATATTTATTATATAAATAATCTATTATGTATTAATTCTTATTATACCAGTATATATAAAAACTACAAATATACTAAAAATTTTAAGGCTATTAAATCATACATAATGATACAAGTATTGAAATTTAATTTTAAGATTAAATTTGAAGTTGTCTGTATATAGTAATATTCAAATCTTAAAGATGATAATTTTTAATTAATATTAATGATGGCTTATTTTATAGAAATATAAAAATATTAAGTCATATTATATATAAGGTTAAATTAAAAAGTTTTAAACGTGATGTATATATTGATAGGGAGTTTGTTTTTATTAATTTATTTAAACAACCTCCCTATTTAAGTTATATAGAGTTATTTACATGACCTTAAGTATTTGTTCAACATGTTAATATATTTATTTGATTTATATTATTATTTATACTTTGTAATATATATGCTTAAATCAATTACTTTATCGGAATAACCTGTTTCATTATCGTACCAAGATATCAATTTATAAAAGTTCTTATTTAACGAAATACTAGATTGTGCGTCAAATATAGAAATTAATTTTTCTCCATTAAAATCGCTGGATACTACTTTTTCATCGGTATATCCCATAATTCCTTTTAAATTGCCACAAGAGGCATGTTTAATAACATCACAAATATTTTTGTAAGAGGTTGATTTTTCCAGGCGGACAGTAAAGTCGACGACAGAGACATTTGGAATGGGAACTCGGAATGACATTCCAGTTAATTTACCATCTAATTCTTTTATAACTTTTCCTAATGCTTGTGCTGCTCCAGTAGATGACGGAATGATATTTTGATAAGCACCACGTCCATTTCTCCAATCATTATATATGGGAGAATCAACAGTTTTTTGAGTAGCAGTAGCAGCATGAACAGTGGTCATTATGCCTTCAATAATTCCAAAGTTATCATGAATAACCTTGGCTAATGGAGCTAAACAATTAGTAGTGCAAGATGCATTAGATACTATTTTTTCTCCGTTATAGTGATGGTTATTTACTCCCATAACAAACATTGGGGTATCATCTTTTGCTGGAGCAGTTAATACCACTTTACGTGCCCCAGAAGATATGTGTCCGTAAGCTTTTTCTTGAGTTAAGAAAATCCCTGTAGATTCGGTGACAACATCGACATCAAAATTTTTCCAATGTAAATTTTTTGGATCCTTTTGTGAAGTATAGTGCACAACTTTATTGTTAATAATTAAATGATCGTCGTGTACGTTGATTGTGCCTTTAAATCGTCCATGAGTTGAATCATACTTCAACATATATGCGATATGTTGAATATCTAATAAATCATTAATAGCAACGATATCTGCGTCTTTTCGTTCTTGCGCGGCTCTGAAGATAACACGACCAATTCTACCAAATCCATTAATACCTATTTTAATAGCCATACATTATATACTCCTGTATAAGTAATTGTAGTTATGCGTTATTAATAAAGTTCAATGATGATATACATTATATGTAATATGTAAATTAATAATTTTAAAATATAAAGTATGTTTTGATATTTTTATGTTTCGTATATAAATATTAATTAATTATCGTTATCATAACACTAATTATAATATATGCGTTTCACTAGTTACATTATGATTTATTACTATGCGATAGGGATATAAACATTATATATTTTTTATCTTTTTTATGGAAATTGATATGAAATATATTCATTACGTGATCTTTTATATATGTAAATATAATTTATTACTTCTAAAAATTCATAAATGTCGCTTTGATTATATATTATCATTGTATTAAATGATCTAAATAAAGAGCATAACAATTTTTGGGATCATTCCATATAAAATTTAAAACATTAAGATTATTAATTTTTAATTTGTCGTTAAAATTAGTTAATAAAAGATGATGATTTAAAAAATTAATAGTTATAGCATGAATAACTTTATTAGTGTGTTGTAATAAAATATCGATCCAATTTGTTTTATCTTCATACCAATTAAGTTGATACTCTGTTAAACGAGCTAATTTAACAGCTTTATTTATTGCATCATCTAAATCTCCTATACTATCAATTAGTCCATTTTTTATCGCATCATAACCAAGCCATACGTGCCCTTGAGCGATTTTATGAATATCTTTTATGGTTTTGCGAGACTCAGCTACGGTGTTGATAAAATAACGATAGCTATTATTTACATAAAGTTGCATCATATTTATATATTCAGTAGGTAGCGATTTAGTTATTGAAATATTTGAGATAGGAGATATATCTACTCCGTCGTTATGGATACCGATAGAATCAAGAGATTTTTCAAATGTATTAATAATACCAAATATTCCTATAGAACCTGTAATAGTACTGTTGCTTGCGATAATAATATTAGCTGGAGTTGATATCCAATATCCACCAGATGCTGCTATTCCTCCCATAGAAACAACTACTGGTTTACCAGAATCTCTGATAGCTATTAATTCTGATCTAATTAATTCAGAAGCATTTACGCTTCCTCCAGGACTATTTACACGAAGTATTACTGCTTTCACTTTCGGATTGAATCGGGCGCTTCTAATTTTGTGAGCTATAGTATCACCGCCAATTGAACCTGGTATATCAGGCCCATCTATAATTGGGCCATTAACACAAATTATTGCTATCTGATTATTTTGTTTTATTGGTGCTGCAAGATTATAATCATACATACTAATTGCATTCAATGAAGTGCCTTGTTTATTAGATCCAAATATTTTTTGCATTGTATCTTCTATAACACAGTGAGACGCAATTTCATCTATCCATTTATTTTTAAGCGCATAAGCTGCGGTATCACCTTGTATTTGATGTAATTCGTCTAACATTTTATCAGTTTCTGGAAAAATTTCTTGAGTTTTTATCTTACGATTAATGGATATTGTTTTTAAATATTGATTCCACAGATGATTGATCAACTTTTTTTCTTCATGTCGTACATGATCAGACATTTGGTCTTGAATAAATGGTTCAACAGCAGATTTATATGCACCTACTCTAAAAACATGAGTATTAATTTTTAAATTATCTAATAGTGATTTATAAAATAATCTGTTGGTAGAGATACCTCGTAAATCTACAAAACCATGAGGTGTGATATAAATTTTGTTTGAGTAGCTGGCCAGAAAATACTGCGATTGGTTGTAATAATCAGAAATGGCATAAATTGATTTACCAGAATTTTTAAATTCATACAAAGCCTTTCCAATATATTCTAATGACGTTTGATTACTTCCAGAAAAGTTTTTTAATGATAATATTAATCCAGTTATGTTAGGATCATTTTTAGCTTGACGTAATATATTAACAATATCAAACAGTGAGTTTTCTTTAGTATTTGATTGATTTGTATTTAGTAAATGCCTACTAAATTTGTGGAATTTGTTATCTGATGTTATAGGTTTATCTACAACGGTCCCAGAAATGTCTAAAATCAGAGCAGTGTTCTTTGATGGCGATTTAGTAGCATTATTCCTTAAGTTTAGATATATTCCAACAACGATAATCATTAGGATTAGAAAAAATATATTTATTATTATCATGCGTATTAAATATAGTGTACGTACACTATATTTAAGTATTTTGCTAATTATTTGCCATGTGTTTCGCATGAACTCTTTAATCATTAAGGACATTATATGATGATCCAATGAATAATTTATCAATTACTTTTAAAGTATATCAGGTGTTTTATATATATACTCAATAATTTTTAAAAATTAATTGCATATCATTTTATAATAGGTAATTAAAATTACATATAACTCTTATCTTTTATTATATACATATAAATTAAATATTGAAATCTGCCCATACTGGGGCATGATCAGAAGGTTTACTCATACTGCGAATACTATAACTTATATCGCTATCTTTACAACGATTTTTTAAAGAACAAGTTACTAATATTAAATCGATACGTAAACCACTATTTCTATTAAATCCATTAGATTTATAACTAAACCAGGAATAACGTTCGTTTTTATAAGGATGCATCTTTCTATAAATATCTATTAACCCCCAGTTCATCAAATTATTGATCCATGTTCTTTCTTCTGGCAAGAAAGAACATCGTCCTGATGAAATCCAATTTTTTTTATTATTTTCACCAATACCAATATCAAAGTCTGTGGGACTGATATTCATATCACCCATAACTAGTAACAATGAATTATTGTGATACGTATGTTCTATGTAGTCTTGAAAATTTTTATAAAAATTTTTTTTATACACAAACTTTTCAGTATGATTTTTATTTTCTCCTTGAGGAAAATAACCATTGATAATAGTTAATGTGCCTATTGATGTCATAATATCAGCTATGATTATTCGTTTTTGAGATAAATTATCATCATTAGTAAGACCCCGGATTACAGTTAATGGAATTTGACGAAGAAGTAGTGCAACACCATAATATTTTTTTTGTCCATAATAATATACGTGATAACCGTATTTTAAAATTTCCTTTATAGGGAAAAAATTATCATGTACTTTAGTTTCTTGTAGACCGATCACGTCAGGTTGTAATTGCAAGATGATTGCAGTTAACTGATGCATACGAGCACGTAATCCATTGACATTAAAAGAAACAAATCTCATCTAATATTAATCTATAAATTATTTATATACGTATCATAAATATAACATATTTTTTATTAGTTATCGTAGATACTTAATTATAATTAATAAATAAATTTTATAAGCTTATAATAGAGCACATAACAGATACTCATTCATTATATTGATTAATCTTAAATTTGTTTCAGATATATAATACTTTATTTTTAAAGTAACAGTTTTTATTCTAAATATTGTGGATATTATATATAAATATTGTTGTATAATGTAAAAATGAGAACTAATTAAAAAAGAATGTTGCATTTTGGTAAGTGTATTTAGTTTAGAACGGTATTTATATATTGTGATGAAATTTCTTCATCTTACTGCAATAAATGGTTATATTTTTAATTTTTTGTTTACGTATTTATGTCCAGATAATTGCTTGATGAAGGTGATAATTACAGAGAGAATGACTATTCTTAGTAGTCATAAATTATGTGTTATTAGTTTATAATTTTATTACGAATTTATATGATGATTTTTTGGATAATAGTTAGTTATTTAAACTAAAAGTTAGTATTGATTTGAGATTCATTTATTTATAAGTTTTATTAGATCATCAAAGATAATTCTAAATAATTGTACGAATATATTATTTGAACAAAGTAAACTAAGATAGTTTTTAATATTAAAAAATTTGATTTGTGATATGTAAAAAGGATTATTGTATATGCGATAGATATGTTAGTTAGTGTTGTAGTCACAAGAATTTGTATAAAAAATAAGATTTTTAGAAGATTGGCTATCGTTTATAAAATAACTAAAATTTTTGATTCTATAAGATAGATAGTATCTTACGTTTTTTTAGAAAATTTAAATATGTTTAGCAATGATATTGGTTAATGGTGAGATCTAATTTATTAGAGTCTTTTGTGTATAAAAATAGAGAATATTAGTAATAGTTTTTATCGTAAAGATTTTAGATACTTATTAAATAATTTCATTAATTTTAATAATTGTAATAATTTTTAGATTTAAAATTTGTTGAAAAAATCAAAATACAATAATTTTTTATATATATTATTTTTAAGTAATATTTATTTTTATAATTTAAATATTAATATATTTAAAGTTCGTTTATTCGTAGTGTACATTTTACAATATTTATATATATAAGCGCATTGTAAACATTATATCATTTTTTTATATTTTTAGTTATGTAAACCATCATAAAGAATAGAATGAGTTGTATAGTATACACATTATGACTTTAAGCATGTAATTGAGAAAAATAGTTGTTTAATAAAGATGATTTTTTAATGAATTTCATATATTACTTTTATTTGGTGTTTGATACAAAGTAATAAAAGGAACAAAAATTATAATTTATCTTAGTAGTTATATTCGTAGTAGTATTTGTATTCTTTAATAAATTATTATTAATATTAGTCTTATAATCAATATTAATGTGGTTTGGTTGTTGATTTATTTAAGAATTTATATTTTTATAATATCAATTTATCAATAATAAAGATTATAAAGTTATAATTGATGTTTTAAGAATAAATAGATAGTGACATTTGTCGATAAAAACTGAAAGATAGATATATTTATATTCATATTTCGTTAAAATATTATAACAGCTTAATATTCAGGAAAACTGTTCAGTAATAACAAATATTTATTATTATTAGAGTAATATTATTGATAATTTTAAAATTTCTTGGACTGATATTTCAATTATTAAACTGCAAATAATAACGATTGTTTTGAGAACGTGTTTAATAATATTTTAAATATGTATATAAAACAACATATAATATAACTTATTAGTTATATTTTTATATGAATATGTTATTTTTACATTAAATAATTACTAATATTGTGCGTATTCGTTATTTATATAAAACAAAGAGCTTAGTAATTTGATCAAAAAGCCCTTTGGTTTTACATAAAAAATAAAATATGATCAGTACTGTCAAAATTATAGTAGAAAATCTTCTAGTTTTTTCTGTTTTTCATCGATAGCTTTCTTAATCATTGAGGGCGTGCGCCCTTGTCCAGTCCAGGTTTTAATTTCACCATATTTATTAATATACTGGTATTTTGCTGGGCGAGTTGCACGTTTATTTTTGTGAAATAATTTGGTAGTAGTACTTAAATTTTGTAATAGTTCATTAGGATCTATTCCATCAGCTATAAGCATATCGCGGTATTGTTGTAATTTTAGAGCATGTTTTTCTATTTCAGCTTGGGCTTGATTCTTCTCTTTTCGGCGTTCATTAACAACTGTTTCTAACTTTTCTAACATTTCTTCTAATGTTTCAAGAGTATATTCTCTAGCTTGCGCTCGTAACGTGCGTATATTATTAAGAATTTTTAATGCGTCATTCATTGATTTAATCTCAAATGTTATAAATAACAAATCTATTGATAAGGATAGAGCGCTAATTTATTTTCTGCAATACCTAGGGTGTTTTAATTTATAAATAATTTTATTATATTTTGTATTAATAAGTAATTATATATAGAGTTATAAATATAAGTAAAGTATTGTGATATGTTATATTTTACTAAAAATTATTTTATTAATTTAATTAAATAATGTTATTTATTTTTTATAAAAATAAATAACATTATTTAATTAAATGATTATTTTTTATTTTTACAAATTTTAAATAATAGATAATAGTTGTTTATTAATTTTTTAGTTATTTTTATTAGAAACATAGAATCTTTTTAAGCATAGAGCATTTATTTATTTAAATTATTGTTTTATACATAAAATATAGAATGATATTAAGATATATACGTGGTATCGTGAAAGTGTTTGTAATTAGATGGAATCTAAAATTTATTACATTAAAATTAATGTATATATACAAAATATTTTTATTTATAAATTTCATAGATTAAATTAGATTAATAAATTTATTCTTAACATAATAGAATTATGTTATGTGAATAGTATTCAAATTCTGTGACTGAGATAGGATTGTAATTTATGGCGCAATTATATTTTTATTATTCAGCAATGAATGCTGGAAAAACTACCGCATTATTACAGTCTTCTTATAATTATCAGGAACGAGGAATGCATACTGTATTATATACTGCTGAAATGAATTATAAAAATTGTAGGCATGAAAAAATTAAATCTCGTGTTGGATTAACTGCTTCTGCTAAAATATTTAATGTTAAAACTAATTTTTTTGATCAAATAGCAGCTATGTATCAGGATGATATAATACATTGTGTATTAATAGATGAGTGTCATTTTCTTAATCGTGATCAAGTGATTGATTTAGGAAAAATAGTAGATACGTTGAATGTTCCTGTGTTGTGTTATGGTTTACGTACTGATTTTAAAGCTGATTTATTTCCGGGAAGCTTATGGTTATTAGCATGGGCGGACAAATTAATTGAATTAAAAACTATTTGTTATTGTGGACGTAAGGCTAATAGAGTTCTTAGAATTGACGATCAAGGTGTAGTAATACGAGATGGTAATCAAATATTAGTTGGAGGTAATAATCGTTATGTTTCAGTATGTCGTAGGCATTTTTTGGAAAAATTCGAATTATCATTCTCATCTAATAAAACGTGTTCACCAAAATAGATAAAAAATTAATTTAGTTTTTGTATGTATATATCTTAATAAATGTATAAATATTATAAATATTTATACCTGTTATATTTTGTTCTAAACAGATATATGTTTATAACATTAAAGATATTAATAATATTAAAATTAAAATAAATATTATATGGGTTATAGATTTTTGATTGTATTAATTTTTTATTTTATGTTTAATATATGTTTTTATTGTGATTCATATTGTGATTATTGACGATATATATTGTATATATTGTGTCTAGTTTGGCTGTGTTATGTATATAATGGTTAATTGTTTAATAATTTAATTATGAAATTAAGTATAAATGTTGCATTGATAATATTGAGGGGAATAAATTTCTACTTTAGCACATAAATAATTTTTTTATTATCTGTATAAATCAATTGTAGTTATTGAGTGTGTTCGATAAAAATAATATACAGTTTTACCAAATATTGCCATCAGCATTTTTATTGGTTGATTTATCTTGAGTTGAGTTGTGCTGTTGATGCACTGAAGATTAAAATTTTTATAATAAGGGGCTTAGGAAATAAAATAAACGTTCAACAACGCGTTCCCAGTAAGGACGGTTAGCCCATGTTTGAGGATCAATTACTCTAGAATGAGAAATATAGTTTTGTTGTGTTTTTTCCAGTTCATTACTAAATTCCTGGCTATCAATGACTAAAGTAAGCTCAAAGTTTAGCCATAGGCTTCGTGTGTCTAAATTTACAGTACCTATTATACTTAGTTGTTGATCAACTAATACACTTTTTACGTGCAATAGTCCATTTTGGAATTGATGTATTAAAACACCAGCTTGTAATAATTCGCTAAAAAATGCTCTACTAGCCCAATTTACTAGTACAGAATCGTTATTTTTTGGAATAATGATATGAACCTCTACTCCTCTTTGCGCTGCTGTACAAATAGCATGTAATAAATCATCGCTAGGTACTAAGTATGGAGTAGTAATTATAAGCTTTTTACGAGCTTCATATAATGATATTAGTAATATTTGATGAATTATTCCTTCTGGACATCCTGGGCCAGAAGGAATAATTTGAATGGTATGGCCTGTTGGTATTAATTCGTGAGCTGCCACTACGTGAGTATTTAATAATAATGGTAATAATATATGTTGTCCTGTTTCAATTTCCCAATCAGAAGAAAATATTATGCTCATAACTGAAGTCGCAGGTCCGTCTATTCGAACCATGATATCAATCCATTGTCCAACTCCTATATTTTTTTTAAATAACTGTGGATCTACCATATTCATACTGCCAGCATAGGCAATATGCTCATCAATTAATACCATTTTTCGATGTTGGCGTAAATCCATTCGTCTCAAAAAAATTCGTAGTAAATTTACATGTAGCGCTTCTACTACATGGACTCCAGCCTGTCGCATTATATTAGGATATGAACTGTTAAAAAAACTAGCACATCCAGCAGAATCTAATATAATACGACATTGAATGCCTCTTTTAGCTGCTATAATCAATTTTTTTATAACATGATCTACTAATCCTCCAGATTCCCAAATATAAAATACCATATCAATACTGTGTTGGGCTAATTCAATATCTTTAATTAAAGAGGTAATAGTATCATTAGTTTTTTTAAATAATTGTATTTGATTACCTTTTAGAGCGCCTATTCCTTGACGATGTTCACAAAGCTTAAATAATGATGTAGCAGTTGCACTGTGTTCAGTTGAAAAAATATGTTTATAGGTTTTTAATATTTGTATGCGACGTATAGTAGATAACCATGCTATTTTACTTCTAGTAGATCGTTGTTTACCAAGATTAGGTTCTCCAAATAGCAGATATGTAATTACACCTATTAGAGGTAAAATATAAATTACCAATAACCATGCCATAGATGATGGAACTGCTCGACGTTTTATTAAAACTCGAAATGTAACTAATGCGATTAATAACCAATAACTGCATAAAAAAATACAATTAAAAATGGTGTACATCGCGATCATTATTATAATAAATCCTATTTAGAACGTTTATGGAATATTTTAATAAAAGGTTGCTATTCGATTATTATTTGAATGTTTATTGTGTGATAAATCTTATAATTGCATAAGAGACTTATATATTTATAATAATCAAATTTTAATTGGTAAAATATATTAATTAAATATTAATAAATTTGTATTAATAGTATTGATTTTGTTACGTTTTTACAAATTATAAAATATATGATAATTGTATGAAATTTTTTGTGTATTAAATAAATAAATGGGTATATTCACTACAATAATTAGTGATTTTGTTCATCGGTGATTAAAAATTTATTTATTATTAACGTTAAATTAGTATATAATTAAAATTTAAAACTTGATATATGTGTTTAATTAAAATTTTTTATTTTAATTAATTACTGTTGATATTAATTAATATTTTTAGCAGAAAAATATATTTATTTATTTAATGAATGTAAAAAATTATTGTTGAAAATTTCATATATATATGAATAGCATAAGAATGATCGTATAAAATAAATTATACATATTTAAGTGAATTTGATACTGAAATACTATATATATTACTATTTTAGTGTGTGTAATGAAAGAAATATGCAAAATATAAATGTGTTTTTTATAATAAAGTGATTAAAATTTTTAAAAGTATTAAGGAGCGTGATAGAGAATAATTTCTTGTACAAAATGATAAGTTATTTAACTTGTATAATATAATATGAGTTTTTTAAAAAATTTAATTATCAATAGTTATCGACGTATTTGGTACAAATTACATGTATCGATTTATTTTTGTGTTTGTTTATCGTGTACAATGCATATGATTGTAATGAATATATTATCGTACCAATTTTCTCATATTGTTAATAAATCTATTTATATAGAAAAGTCTAAAATATTTACACTATCGTTTCTGCAATTTGATCAGGTTCCTTATTCTTCATTGGAAGAAAGTCAATCATTAAAATTATTAAAAAAAAATCATAATAAGCCAAACCTAAAAACTAGAACATATCCAAAACAACAACAGATTGTAAATAATTCTAAAAATATATTAAATTCTAATAAAAATTTTTCTGCAGCTGGAAATAATAATATTAATCTTTCAGAAGCTACAAAGAATTCTGTATCTTCTCTTAAAATAGATCATAATCAGAGCTATGTATCTTCTTGTGTGATTAATCGTATATATCCTGAATATCCTAATAAAGCAAAAATATTAGGTATCGAGGGAGTAGTTACTGTACAATATGATGTTAACATTAGGGGTAGAGTTGATAACATACGGGTGTTGTCAGCTGTTCCTTCTGGTATATTTGAAAAAAGCATTAGATCGGCCATGCGTCGTTGGGTATATGAGAATAACAAATCAGAAAAAGATTTAACTATTACTTTTAAATTTTGTTTAAATGCTAATAAAAATTTTAGTGATCGGCATATTAAGAATTAAATAGTTGGTATACTTAAACATTTTGTATGGAATAAAATAGTGATTTGAATTAAGTGTATTTATAAAAGTATATAGGACGGTATTTTAAATTAAATAATAAATAATATTAAAATTGTTATTATTTAATAAATACTGCATAATTTATGCAGTCTTAACGAGCATATATAGACGATAAAGGTATATTAAAATTATTACAGATAATGCATTACTAAAGCTATTTACTAAAATTTTAGTAATAAATATCCAATTATAGTAATGATGGTATACAATTAACATCAATACCGTTTTAATTAAAAACCATAATAAAATAGGTGGTGTAATTATATGAAAATTACGATAACTTGTTTTGATGCTAAGGCACATGGCTTTCACGATGGGTAAATTATCAATAATGACTATAATTGGAGTTAGACTTATAATAATAGCCAATATAATCCCTAGGATCATTGCTATCATAAGCCCTAATTGTATAAATAATGTAGTACAAAAAATTAATAATAGAAATTTTGGAAATATTAGTATTGCTGATGTAATAATATTTCCTATGTTTAAGTGCTGATTATTTTTATTAGTGGTAGATATTAAATGTAACATAGTTAGTATACTTCCACATAAAAAGGTACTACTTAGAATTTTAGAAATACTATGAGCAGCAGATAATCTGAATAAAATGTACTGTTGATCTACTGATAACTCTTTGATTACGTTATGTAATCCTATTCCAATAAAATTATTCATGAATATAAGTTCTTCTTGTTTTGGCAATAAAATATAGTCTAAACAAATTTGAATTAATGTTGTAATCAATATTAATATTATGATATCAGTATAATAATTATGAATAAAATGCAATACATCTCGAGATAATTTAATTATCATAGCTTTTATAATTTTTTCTCTGAAAAATATTTTTTGAAAATAAAAAATCATATTTTTAAAATGAAATTAATGAGATATGATTAAGTTATTTTATAATTTTTAGTATTATTAATAGTTTATAACAAATCGAATATTTTTATTTCTATGTTCCATATTTTGTATAGGGATTTTAATATCGTTGTTATTATATTAGTAATTACATGGGTTTATTGATGTTAAGTGTTTGTTTTATATAAGAATTAAATGATACATATTACATGTAAAAATTTAATTTGCATGAAAACACATAGACATTTTCATTAGACGTACTAATTTTTTTAATTGTTCTAGCGTTAATTCCAGATTAGATATGTTTTCTTCAATAATTCTTGCAATTTCAGAACCGGAAATAATTCCAGAGGCGCCTAATAATACTGATTCTTGAGCTTGCAGTGGTGTATGTATGCCAAAACCTTGTAGAATAGGTATTTTTTTTTCTTGTTTTTGAATATATTTAATTAAATTATATAAAACAGCAGTATTAATTGTTTTTTTGTTAATTTCAATTCCAGTTACTCCTGGGCGGGATAATAAATAGATATATCCGGATCCTTGTCTTATAATTTTATGTATTAATTCTTCAGTAGCATTAGGTGGACAAATAAAGATATGTGCTATTTTATTTTGTATAGCAGCTTTATAAAATGGTAGGCTTTCTTCTATAGGAAGATCAGGAATTAGCACGGAATCTATATCCAGTTCTGCACAATATGAATAGAAATTATTTATTCCATTTTTAAACACTAAATTTGCGTAGATTAATAATCCGATAGGTAAATGTGGATATTTATTACGAATATTTCTCAATATGACAAAACAACGTGAAAAATTTATACCTGATTTGAAGGCTCGTGCTATGCTTTTTTGTATTACAGGCCCATCTGAGATAGGATCAGAAAATGGTATACCTAATTCTAATGCATCAGAACCTGATGCAATTAAAGTATCTACAATATGCATAAAAGAAACAGCATTTGGATCACCTATAGTAATGAAAGGGACAAATGCTCCTGATTTATTTTGATTTAAGCGTGTAAACAATTTTTGATAACGATCCATTTTTATATCTCTTTTTGTGTTTGTAATACATTATTAACTGTATAAATATCTTTATCTCCACGTCCAGATAAATTCACTACTAAAATTTGTATTTTATTTGGTTGTTCTTGAATTATTTTTAGCGCATGTGCCAAAGCATGAGCGGATTCTAGAGCTGGAATGATTCCTTCATGAGCAGATAATTGCTTAAAAGCTGCTATAGCTTCTATATCATTAATAGATACATATTTCACTCGACCAGTGTCTTTTAGGTAAACGTGTTCTGGTCCAACAGATGGGAAATCGAGTCCAGCAGAAATAGAATAGGAATTTTTTATTTGTCCATCTGAAGACTGTAAGATTGAAGTTTTCATGCCAAAATAAATTCCTATATTTCCATGTTGTAGAGCAGCGCCATGATATTTAGTATTTGTTCCTAAACCTCCCGCTTCTACACCTAATAATTGTACTGATGGTGTATCAATAAAATCAGAAAATATTCCAATAGAATTAGATCCTCCTCCTACGCAAGCGATAATTGCATCTGGTAAACGCTGTTCATATGTTTGTATTTGTTTATATGTTTCTTTTCCAATAATACGTTGAAATTCTCTAACAATTGTGGGAAAAGGATGAGGGCCGGCAGCTGTACCGAGCATATAATGAGTGTATTCATAAGTTCTAGACCATTCCCGCATAGCTTCATTACAGGCATCTTTTAAGGTGCCAGAACCATGATGCACTGGGATCACTTGTGTACCCATTAATTGCATTCGTAGAACATTAAGTTCTTGACGTTGTATATCTTTAGATCCCATATAAATACGACATTTTAATTCTAAAAGAGATGCTGCAATAGAGACAGCAACTCCATGTTGCCCAGCACCAGTTTCAGCAATTATTTCTTTTTTACCCATACGTTTGGCTAATAAAGCTTGTCCTAATACTTGGTTGGTTTTATGAGATCCTCCATGCAATAAGTCTTCACGTTTTAAATAAAGTTTAGCACGAGTTCCTTTCGTTAAGTTTCTACATAACGTTAAAGGAGTGGGTCGACCAGCATAATGATTTAAAAGGTATTTAAGTTCTTTTTGAAAAGCAGGATCATTTTGAGCTGATATAAATGCTTCTTCTAATTGAGTAAGTGCTGGTATTAGAATCTGTGGTACATACATACCTCCAAATTCACCAAAATAGGACTGTAGTTTTATCATATCGATTTATATTGGTTCCTTTAATTATTTTTAAATGTATTGATTGTTTAATAAGATTTTAGTATTTGAAATATTTTTATAAGTTTCTTATGATTCTTGATACCTGGTCTGATTTCAACTCCGGAATTAAAATCTAAACCTAAACAACCTATTTTTGTTGCTTTTATACAATTATTTATTGTCAATCCTCCTGCTAAAATTATTTTTTCTAATTGCATATTAGAAAGGAGTGACCAATCAAAAGTTTGTCCACTACCTCCGCCATTATCTGCCAAATAGCGGTCTACGTTTAGTATATTACATGACAATAAAGGTCTGTGATTCATATTAATACTTTTCCATATATGACATGTAATAGGTAGTTGTTTTCGTAAAATATTAATATAATTTTGATCTTCTGTTCCATGTAGTTGTACTGCTGATAGATTTAATATATTTACTATATTGATAACATAAGAAATAGTAGCATTATGAAATACACCAACATAACTTAAATTTTTTACGTTAGAAACAATATGTTGTGCGGTAATGATATTTATATAGCGAGGTGAGCTAGAAATAAAAATTAATCCTCCATATATCGCCCCTAATTTGTTAGTAATATAAGCATCACTAACTCGAGTTAGTCCGCATATTTTATTTTCTCCTAAAATTAATTTTTTTACTGCTATATCAATATGTGGTTGAGACATTAATATTGTTCCGATTAAAAATCCATTGACATATGGTCTAAGTTTTCTGATTTGACAATAATTATTAATACCAGATTCGCTAATTATTGTTATTGTATTGGGTATATGTTTACTGAGAGTGATAGTACGATTTAGATCAACGGAAAGATCATGTAGGTTACGATTATTTATACCGATAACTTTAGCTCCTAAATATTTAGCACGTTTTAATTCATTTTCGTTTACTATTTCTGTTAATACTCCCATACGTAGCGTATGGGTTATTTTAACTAATTTTTGATATGTTGCATCATCTAAAATTGATAGCATTAATAAAATGGCATCAGCTTGATGTAATCGTGCAAAATAGATTTGCCATTCTGAAATGAAAAAGTCTTTACATAGTATTGGTTGTTTTACGATTTCACTTACTTGGTGTAAAATATTAAAATTTCCGTGAAAGTATTTATCGTCAGTTAGTACTGAAATAACTGAGGAATATTTTTTATAGGTTTGAGCTATCTGGATAGGATTGAAATCATTACAGATAATACCTTTAGAAGGTGATGCTTTCTTACATTCTAATATAAATACTGTTTGTTTTTTTTTATTGGACACAGCATGATAAAAATCACGATTGCTTACTTGTATCTTATTTTTTAAGATATGTAACGGGTGTCGTTTTTTTTGTTCAGTTATCCATATTTTTTTATGTGATAAAATTTCATCAAGTATTGTGTGTTGCATGTTTTTGTATCCTATTTTTTGATAAAGATAACAAACGAGCGTAAGGAATACCATGGTGTATTTTGTCTAGAGCCAATTGTGTATTATCACGTAAGTTGCCATATCCAAATAATTTTAATAATAATGCTACATTGGCAGCTGTTATGGCTGAATGCGCAGGCTCTCCTTTTCCTTTTAGTAAATTAATCATGTATTCGTGAGCTTGGTTTCTTGAATGACAGTACAGTGTTTCTATTGGATAGGAGTTTAATCCAAAATCTCCCGCTGTTAAAACATAGTTGTTTATTGTATTATTGTGTAATTCTGCTATATGAGTAGGGGCGTGTAACCCTACTTCATCTATTCCTCCGCAATGTACTACTATTGCGTGATCATATTTGAGTAATTGCAATACTTGAATCATAAGCGATAATAATTCTTTTTTGTATACACCAATTAGTGTTAATACAGGTTTAGATGGATTAATTAATGGTCCTATTATATTAAATAGTGTGGGAGTTTTTAATTGTTTGCGTATAGGCATTATACGATGCACCACTTCGTAGTATTGAGGAGCATGTAAAAAACATATACCTAGTTCATCAAAATTTTTACGTGCTTGTTGCGCATCTGTTTTTATATCTAAATTATTTTTTTCTAAAAAATCCATTGATCCTGTTAGACTAGATATACTGCAATTGCCGTGTTTAATAATTTTTGCACCACAAGTTGAAGCAACAATAGCGCTTGCTGTAGAAATATTAATAGTATTGCAATTATCTCCCCCAGTGCCTGTGATATCTGCAAACAAGCTATTTGGACGGGGAAAAGGTTTAGCATGAGCTAATAATATATTTATAGCGCCTATTGTTTCTTCGAATGTTTCTCCACGTGTTTTCATGCTAATAAGTGCAGCTGCTATTTGTATAGAAGATAATTTTTTCTCTATTATGTTATAAAATAGTTTTTCACTTTGTTCTTGGCTGATGTTTTTACCTTGATATAAAGTTTCCAGAATATCTTGCATATTATTTTTTTCCTTGAGATAAACATATTGCCCACGCGATAGTTTGTGTAATGAGTTGTGTGCCATGGGTGGTTAAAATAGATTCAGGATGAAATTGAAATCCACAAATTAGATCAGAATCATTACGTACTGCCATTGCTACATGCTTATTGTAATAGGCATTAATTTTTAAATTATTTGGTATGTAATTACCTATTAGCGAGTGGTATCGTCCTACTAAAAAAGGGTTTGGTATATTAGAAAACATAGCTAAATTATCGTGGTATATTAAAGAGGATTTTCCATGAAAAATTTTTTTTGATTGAGATATATGCCCCCCATAAAATTCTATGATAGCTTGATATCCCAGACAAATTCCGATAATTGGAATTTTTCTAATTAGTTGTTTTATTAATTGTGCCATGCATCCAGCTTTGCTGGGGGATCCAGGCCCTGGTGATAACATTAAAATTGGATTTATCATATTTGATAGTGTGTTTATGATTATTGATATTGGTAATTGATTGGTATATATTAACACTTTATGTCCATTGTCACGTAACTGATCTACTAAGTTATACGTGAATGAGTCAATGTTATCTAGTAATACTATGTTGCTCATTATTAAAATAACTCCTCAGAAGCATGTGCTATAGCAATAGCGCGTAAAACAGCTCGAGCTTTATTACGACTTTCGTCTGCTTCCGATTGAGGTACGGAATCTATCACTACGCCAGCTCCTGCTTGTACTGTAGCTATTTGATTCGTAACATAAGCCGATCGGATAATAATGCATGTATCTAAACTTCCAGAACCAGTTAAATATCCAATAGCACCACCATAAGTATTTCGTCGTGTACCTTCCACTTCGTAGATAAGTTGCATAGCTCTAATTTTAGGCGCTCCGGTTAATGTACCCATATTCATACATGCACGATAAGCATGTAATACGTCGAGATCGTGGCGCAATTCTCCTACTACTCTAGATACTAAATGCATAACAAAAG
The DNA here is from genome assembly GCF_023586085.1 of Blochmannia endosymbiont of Camponotus sp. Lineage (NCBI taxonomy): Bacteria > Pseudomonadati > Pseudomonadota > Gammaproteobacteria > Enterobacterales > Enterobacteriaceae > Candidatus Blochmanniella > Blochmannia endosymbiont of Camponotus sp. Next base: position 698,428 of record NZ_CP097757.1, on the reverse strand, counting down.
AGTATCTATCTACTTTTAACAAATCAGCTACATACCGACTGCCCGCTTTGCAGACACGTGCCAGATCATTTCTTGCCAAATCTACTAACATTAAATGTTCTGATAATTCTTTGTGGTTTAAGCGCATTTCTAATTCTATGCGATTATCTGAATCTGTATCTAATGATCCGTCAATACGATGAGTTCTAGCTCGTGTTCCGGCAATGGGATAGATTTCAATGTGTCGAGTGTCTGCATTGTATTTTAAAGAACTTTCTGGAGAAGCTCCGAAAAGTGTAAATATCGTGTCTTGCATAAAAAACATGTAGGGACTGGGATTGTGAGTTTTTAATATGTGATATGCTGCTAATGGTGAAGGGCATGGAAGAAAAAAACGTCGTGAGGGAACAGCTTGTAAAATTTCTCCTTGGCGTATAGCTCGTTTTATTTTACGTATAATTTGTTTATATTTTTCGTCACTTGGATGACAACGTAATGTCATATTGTGTACTTTTTGAGATGGAATAGTTTGAGGCGTTTGATTGAGTTGGGTTTTTAATTGGTTCATTCTAGTTTTTAATCTATTTTTTTCTAAAGTGTTTGAAGTAAAAAAAGTGCTTTGTAATAAAGCAGTATGTTGTTGATGATCAAAAACTAATAATGTTTCAGCTAAGTAGAAACAGTAGTCTGGGCATTTATAAGTATTAATTAATTTAGGAAAAGATTCAAAACAAGATATTAAATCATAAGAAAATAGACCACCTAAAAATATGGCTTTAGGAACATTTTTAAATGGTTGTGTTATCATTAATAGTGATCGTAAACAGTCAAATATTGAGATTGATCGCAAACGTGTATCTTCATCAATCATTGTTTGTATTGGTGGAAATATCAATTTGATTTTATCAACAGTTTTATTAATTTTTACTTGTATTGGGAAAGTTTTCTCTAGTAATGGGAGTAAACTTGCGCCATTTTTAGTTAGAGCTTGTATGGTGACATTTGTACCATAGGCAGTAATACGTAAAGCACTGTCAATAATCATCATGCTTTCTATGTTATGTTTTTTGTTAATTTCTGATGATTCTAATAATAATGTCGAATTACGGTTATTACATAATTGGTTAAAAATTGCTGTAGGATTAGAATGGTAACGTACTTGAATATTTAGACATTCTATATGAGTTTTTTTAAATTCCATTATTTAATTTTTCCAGTTATTTATTGAGATCTTATATATATTAACGGTTTGATTGAAATATTTTCAAGTATATTAAACATTCTAAATAACTGTTTAATTACTATTAAATGGTTAAGTAGTAGAATATTCAGTTTTATCTTGATATGATTATGTATCTATTTTGTAATAAAATGAATCGTCTTAGTATTACCATTTTTTAAATGTTAAATGACAATAATTGCAAAGATATTAAAAATTATTTGTTGAATATAATTTTTTATGTATTGCTATATTGGGTAATTGTATGTTGTGGTTTTGTTTATAGTATAATTGGTTTGATAAATGTAAATGTGAAATTGTATTGAATTTTTTATGATACATATTGTTGTATTTTATTTATTTATAGGATTTTTTATTTCAATATATAAATAGTTATTATTTTTCGTTCTGTATAAATTGAGTTATGATTATTATCCAATTTTGAATTAAATATTATATACTTTTTGTTTTAGTTAATGGTATAACTAAGCAATTAATAAATGTTACAATAAAGTATTAATAAATAGATATTATAATTTTTATATTATTTTTTATAAATTTAATATTAATTAAATAATGTTAATTTAATTACAAAAAACATAATAATAGTTAATTGAAATTTAATAAAAATTTTCATAATTAACTATTATTAAATTTAATATATATATCTAAAAAATTTTAGATTGTTAAACATTTCTCTAAAATTTAGGATTAAATCTAACTATGAAATGGGTGTCATTTATATACTTAGTTTTAATCGAGTATATAATTAAATATAGTTTTATGAAAATTATGTTTTATAGAAAATCAAATAAAATTTTATTTGTTTGTTTTGTTTTTACTTGTATATATGAGAAATTTATTGAGAATTGATAGGTAAATTATTTTAGACACATATTAATTATAATTTTCGTTTAAAAGTTATTTTTTAAATATTAAGAATATATACCAAATATGTGATTTATATATTGAGAATATGGTGTATTTTGAATTAGTTACATAAAATGATGATTAATAATAATTATAAAACCTCTATTTAATTATTTTAAAAAATTGTCATAATTACTTATTATAGATTGTTTTGTGTTCAATTGGGTTTTAAATATAGATTATGTATAGGTATGTATGATAAATACATTAACTTAATATGAACAAAGCTCGTGGAACAAAATATATATCAAATAGTGTTTTATTATTGTAAAATAAGTTATTGGAAGTTGTTATAGTGTTTGGATATGTATTGATTAATAGGGTTTTAGCATATATAAAAATATGTTTTATTTTAATAAGTTATCTAAATTAGATATGTGGAATAGCATCTATTTGGGAATGGAATTGCGTTAGATTGATAAAATGTTCTAAGGTATTAATTAAAGTTGTAGATTGTTTTCATAGCATTCAATATATTTTTCAGATTAAATTATGTTATGTAAGTATACATATGCAATGTAGCAACCAATGTATATTTTATTAGATAGTTTAAATAAAATATAAATCTATAATAATTAAGGTTTAAATATAAAAATAAAGTTTAATGATATATGGAAATATACTTTGTTTATTTTAGTAGAGAGTGAGAGTAGTTAATCATAGAAGTTATGTTTGTGTTAAATATACATGATACGAATTTAATTCGTTAGACAAATTGGTCGTTAGTTATATAAATTGGTATTTTTAATTAAAATTTTTTATTAATTTTATTATTTAAAGAATTTATGTTTATAGTATTACTTATTTTGAATAGTGATTATATTTATTTTAAGAAATGTAAGATTAAAAAAGTAAATTATAAAATTTTTTGATCGAATTAATATAATATGACCCTATAGGAAAATATTCCGTATATTTTCTATAACTGTATATATTTAATCTAATTTAAGATATGGTTAATTACTAGCTTAGTATTATTAGAATTATTTTGTATGCCTTAGATGGGAAATCATTCTATTTATCATAAATAGAATGTATAACTAAAAATTATTGTTTTATAATCAATTTTATGTAAATGGTAGACATAAAATAATCAGGGATGTAGATCGACACAAGGAAAATATAATCTACTTACTTTATACGAATTGATCTAATCTAATAGATTTTTTATAAAAAATAAAATGTGATTATATCATATGTGGATGTTTAATTTTTAAAATAAAAAATATTTAATTCAAAAAATTGTAGAAATTATAGAACCAATATTTTGATCAATTTTATGTGGATGAATGAAACTAATTTTTATATAAGAAACTAAATTAAATATTTAAAATATAAATTGTTTATTGCAATGGATTATTTATATATTATTTTAATTAATTAACATTTTTAGTACCGTTGAATTATATTTAACAGTGTTTTAATGTAGTGCTAATTTGGTAATTTTATATATAATTACATTGTATATCAATTATCTATTTATGTAAATGAATAGATGTAAATATATCATATATGATGACGTAATTTCATACATAAATTAATCGTAAATAGTATTATATTACAGAATAATTTAGTTCATTTTGAGACACTATATAATAATTAATATTTAATTGTATTGGGATTTCTTATTTTTTATTAGTTATGAAATAAATGTCCTAATTTAAAGGCTTTGGTATCTAAGTATCTAGAATTTTCTGGATTTCTTCCGACTATTAATGGAATTCGTTCTGTGATATTAATACGTGATGTATTTAAAATTTCTAATTTTTTTGGATTATTTGTTAGAATACGTATTTTTTTTACACATAATAATTTTAAAATATCTGCACAAATAGTGAAATCTCGTTCATCAGGAGCAAACCCTAGACATTGGTTTGCTTCTACTGTGTCAGCTCCGCTGTCTTGTAAGGCATAAGCACGAATTTTGTTCAACAATCCTATGTTACGTCCTTCTTGTCGATGATAGATTAAAATACCACGTTTTTCTTCTGTAATACAATATAATGCTGTTTTTAGTTGGAATCCACAATCACAGCGTGAACTGAATAAGGCATCACCCGTTAAACATTCGGAATGTATTCGTGTTAATACTGGCTCTGATCCGGTGATGTTTCCATATATTAATGCGACATGGTTATGCCCAGTAAATTTTTCTTCAAATCCTACTACTAAAAAATTACCCCAAATTGTTGGTAATTTTGCTTCTGTCACACGCCTAAGTCGCATATTTGTTACCTCTCTAAAGATGTAATCAATAATGTTTGTTTTTATTAAAGAATAGATGGTTTCTTAATAGTTAAATCGTAGTGGAAAAATATATCATATTAAATGATATCTATATTATGGTTATTTGTAGTACAATATATTTTTAGTGAATAATGAGTCATTCAGTATATATGATAATGGTATTATTATACGTGTAATTACCAAAGTTTATTATGATGAGTATTATATGTTTTATTTGTATAAAATATCTATAAACTGTATGAATGTTTTATTCTCAGCGATTGTTGTGAACACTATATGTAACAGATAGTATTAATTAAATAATAAAAAAATTATATTATATAATTATAAATATGAATATCTTTTTATAAATTATAGAATCTATAACAATAGAATGTACTAAACAGGACTTATGAATATCTATTATAGATTGTTAATCTAGGATAAATTTTTAATATATATAAGTAATACGTAATAATTGGTACTTAACTTTTTGATTACAGTTGATAATTATAGATTCAAACAAATATCTTTATATTTGATTATATTTTTAATGAGAATGAGTGTTGTTAATACCTAAAGTATTATATGTATTTTAATTTTTTATTTTACTGTCTAAATTAGTATAGTGATCAGTAAAACAGATAATATTTATGTTGAACTATATGATACGATTGTAATTTTATATATTTTATTTTTATATTTTAAATGTTATTATTAAGATATAAACGTATAAAAATTATAGGGAATAAAAAATAAAATTATTAATTTTTGTATTTTTTATAAAATAAATTAAAGATAATTATATAGATATGAAATATAAATTTCATAATCGCAATAACATAATAAAATATTAAAGAATATTTTATTTTAGATAATTTATTATGAGGTTGATGTATAAATAAATAGAAACAGGATGTTGTATGCATATTACATATATTTTGATCTCAAAAATTAATTTTTTTGATAATGATAATAGAGTTATAATAAATTATTAACAACTGCTGACTACCTGTATAATATTTTGATCACAGAAATATATATTATGAATTGGTATATGTAGGAAGTAGTATATGTACATACATTGATAATATATTTTATATATTAGTTAGTATATGGATTTAGTTTAAAAATAAATATAATGTGACTAGTTAAATGTTGATGAATAAATTGATTAATATAAATGGAGTATTTTAAACTTTAATCATTAGTTATAGTGTGATTTAAATGTAGGATGTTTGGAAGATATTTTGTAGGTCAATGGTATTTGAGCATAAGTAAATGACACAAATATAATTAAAGGTAGTAGTAATCAAATTTTTATATATTCAAAGCATTACATGTTTTTTGTAAATCAAAGTTATTTATCATTAAGTTATGTAGTTTATTTGCTTTTTATTATAGAAATATTTTAATATTGTGTATATTTTGTTTATTTATTTTGAGATTTTTAAAGTTATATATTCGATCATATAAATATTTATACATATTTAATATTTTATATTGCTATTATAGCAATACTTTTTAATTTTTTAGAAATATTTAAATGTCAATTTATATAATTAAGAGTGTAAATAATTTTATAAAAGTATGACAATAATTGTTAGATAAATCTACAATGGTTGTTATATTTAAAATATTTTAAAATGTAATCACAATACACTGGTTTGGAGATGAAAGTATGGCGTTGCTTAGTAATAAGCGGATTTTAGTTACCGGCATGGCTAGCCATCGGTCGATAGCTTATGGTATTGCTCAGGCTTTATATAGAGAAGGGGCTGAATTGGCTTTTACTTACCATACCAATAAATTGAAATTAAGAGTGCAAGATTTATCTAAAAATTTTGATTCTGATATTATATTACCATGTGATGTATCTGAGGATTTTTGTATAGATCAGCTATTTGTTGAATTGAAAAAAAAATGGTTAACTTTTGATGGGTTTGTTCATGCGATAGCATTTGCTCCTACTGAACAGTTGCAAGGTGATTATGTTAATACTGTTACTCGTGAGGGTTTTGCATTATCTCATGCTATCGGTTCTTATAGTTTTGTGGGCATGGCTAAAGCATGCAGAAGTATGCTAAATAATAAAGCATCTTTAGTTACGTTAACTTATTTGGGGTCTATACGTGCAATACCCCATTATAATGTAATGGGATTGGTTAAAGCTTCATTAGAAGCTAATACTCGTTATATGGCCTATAGCATGGGCCCGGAGGGAATTCGTGTTAATGCAATTTCCTGTGGACCTGTACGTACTTTGGCTTCTTCTGGTATTAAGAATTTTAAAAAGATGTTATCATCTTGTCAGAGACAATCACCTATACGCCGTAATATTTCTATAGAAGAAATTGGAAATGTTGCTGCATTTTTGTGTTCTAATTTATCATCTGGAATTACTGGGGAAATAATTTATGTTGATGGCGGGTTTAATATTATTTCCACTATAGATGATACAAATGACTTACATAAATAACGGTGTATTTTCTTGTATGAAATCTGCATATTTGTATTCTTATAAAGAATTACATATATATGGGGTTATTTTTATTGTAAAGAGTTTTGAGTTATGGCATCTTTTTATTGAAATATTTTAATGCTAGATCTATAAATAATTAGGGTATATAAATATGCGATATCGTATTGTACCAGTTACTTCTTTTAATCAAAATTGTTCAATAATTTGGTGTGAAATAACACATGAAGCGGCTTTAGTAGATCCTGGGGGAGAAAGTAATAAATTACGAGCAGAAGTAGATAAGTTAGATGTAAAGATAGGTAAAATTTTACTAACTCATGGCCATATTGATCATGTTGGTAGCGCAGTTGAACTAAAAAAATATTACAGTGTTCCAATAATAGGACCACATAAAGCTGATCAGATATTGTTAGATAGTTTGATTCTTCAATGCAATATGTTGGGCGTGGAGGATATTCCCAATGATACTACTGCAGTTGTCCCGGATTTTTGGTTAAAAGATGGTGATATAGTACAAGTAGGAAATGAAGTTTTTAATGTATTACATTGCCCTGGCCATTCTCCAGGGCATGTAGTGTACTGGAACAAAACTCAAAAATTTATAATTATGGGAGATGTATTATTTAAAGAAAATATTGGTCGTACAGATTTACCAGGGGGCAACATTACAGCTTTAATTAATTCTATTAAAAATAAGTTATTTTCGTTAGGAGATGACATTATTTTTTTACCAGGTCATGGTTCTCAATCTACTATTGGGCATGAACGTGTGAATAATACTTTTATAGTATAATAAAATTTTATTTGATTGCAATATAATACAGTAAGAGTACATAATATATATTATGTAAATAAGATAGTTTCTTAATCTTTATAGGGTTTTCATTTGTTAAAGTAATAAGTTTTTTATTCTTATGTAATCAAGTTTCATTAATAATTTTAATAATAGATCTACATACATAAGCTATATTATCATTCGATAATCCAGCTAAATTAATTCTGCCAGCACCTACTAGGTACACGCCGAATTTATTTCGTAATTTCATTACTTGATTTTCATTTAATCCTATAAAAGAGAACATTCCACATTGGTTTTTAACAAAACTGAAATCTATATTTTCATTATTATTTTTTAAAGTATTAAAAAATAATTTTCGCATATAATCAATATGTTCCCGCATGGTTTTTAGTTCTTCTTCCCATATAGAGCGTAAATTTTTATTGTTTAATATCAAAGAAACAATAGATGCACCATGCGCTGGTGGATTAGAGTAATTACTACGAATGATAACACGCAACTGACTTAATACTCGATCTGCATCATTTTTATTATTGGTTACTACACTGCACGCTCCTATTCTTTCATTATATAATCCAAAATTTTTTGAATAAGAATTGCATACTATCAATTCTGCATTTTTTTTACAGAAAACATGTAATCCTTCAATATCTTCTTTCAATCCACGAGAAAATCCTTGATAAGCTAGATCGAATAAAGGCAACCATCTATTTTTTTCTGATAATTCTGATAGAATATTCCATTGTTCAATATTAGGATCAATTCCTGTGGGATTATGGCAACAACAATGAAATAGTACTACATCATTAGGTTTAACATTTTTTAAACTTGAATATAACTCGTCAAAATTTAGTGAGTGAGTTGTATTATTATAATAAGGATAGGCGCATATTTCAAATCCTGCTGACAGAAAAATATTTTTGTGATTTATCCAACTGGGATAACTTATCCATATTCGCTTGGATTTAGTATTTTTTACTATAAACTCAGCCGCTATACGTAATGCACCAGTTCCTCCAGGTGCTTGAACAGTTCTTATGCGTTCTTTTGGAATAATAGAGTTATTATCATTTACTCCAAATAATAAATACTGAGTAGCTGTATTAAAAGAATGCATACCCTCTATACTAAGATAATTTTTAGTGGTTTCATTTTTTAACAACCATTCTTCAGCTTGTTTAACACTAGTTAAAATAGGAGTATTTTTTATTTTATCAAGATATACACCTATACCGAGATTTATTTTGTGTTTTCGTTCATCAGAATTATAAATTTCTGATAAACCAAGAATTGGATCAGCAGGTGCCATTGTAATAGACTTAAACATAACTTATGTCCATATTTATTATAACTGTATAAGGATCCTATACTTATATCAAAACTATTATTTTTTTCCAACTATTAATATTATATTTTTTAATTTAAATGCTAAATATAATGAATGTTATAGTTTTATATATCTATTATTTATTTTTTAATATTATAGTAATATATATTTTATTTATGTATGTTTATATAAATGTAAGTACTATTAAAAATTAATATTATTTGGTGTTCTGGGGAAAGGTATAACATCTCTAATATTTTTTATTCCTGTAACATATATCATTAATCTTTCAAAACCTAGACCGAATCCTGAATGAGGTACTGTTCCATATCGTCTCAAATCACGATACCACCAATAATTTTCTTGTGTTAAGTTGTTTTCTTGTAATCTTTGATCCAAGGTTGATAACCTTTCTTCTCTCTGTGAACCTCCAATTATTTCTCCAATTCCAGGTACTAAAACATCCATAGATGCTACAGTTTGGTTATCATCATTTAAACGCATGTAGAAAGCTTTAATACTTTTTGGATAATTTTTTACTATTACGGGAGATTTAAAATATTCTTCTGATAGATATTTTTCATGTTCAGAGAACAAATCTGTTCCCCAAGTTATTGGAATATTAAATTGTTTATTACATATTTTTAATAATTTTATTGCTTCAGTATATTCTATACAGTTGAACTTAATATTAATGAAGTTTTCTAATCGAGAAATGATATTTTTGTCTATTTTATCAACAAAATATTTTATATCATCATAGCGTTCTTTAAGGAGTATTAAGATGACATTTTTAAGTAAAGATTCTGCTAAAACAATAATATCATCTAAAGTCATAAATGCTGCTTCTGGTTCTATCATCCAAAATTCAGATAAATGGCGATTGGTATTGGAGTATTCTGCTCTAAAAGTTGGGCCAAAAGTGTATACTTTCGATAATGCACAAGCGTAGGTTTCAGCATTTAATTGACCTGATACTGTTAAAAAAGCTTCTTTATCAAAAAAATTATGGGGGTCATAAGCATTTGTTTTTTCTTTTGAATTATGTAAAACTCTCTGATTTTTTGAAGTAGAAACGCAGAACATTTTTCCATTGCCTTCAGTATCATATGCAGTAATTATAGGGGTAGGGACCCATATAAATCCTTGTTTGTGCATAAAATTATGAATAGCTTGTGATAATGTGTGTCTGATGCGTGCAACAGCCCCAATTATATTGGTACGTGGTCTTAAATGAGAAACTTTACGTAGATACCTCATAGTATGGTTTTTAGCTGTTATTGGGTAGGTGCTAGGGTCTTCTATCCATCCTAATATTTTAATATTTTTTGCAATTACTTCAACACGTTGTTTCAGTCCAATGGACTCAGATACGATTCCGTCAATTACGACTGAGCAACCACTAGTTAGGTGTAATATTTCATTTTTATAATTGTATAAATTATCGCACGCAATTACTTGTAGTGAGGTTATGCAAGAACCATCGTAGATATCAAGAAAGGAAATTTTAGCTTTAGAATCACGTCGGGTGCGAATCCAACCCTGTATAGTAATTTCAGTATTTTTTGATATATAACCGTACAATATATCTGCTACTGATACTACATTCATGCTATAGTCCTCCAAATTTTCAAACTAATGATATTGCTGTGTCATTTATAATTTAAATTTAAATATATATAATGCATATTATAATTGGCTAAAGATATTATGAGTTATAGTGCATATAACTTTTTGAGATATATTTATGTTTTTGATGCAAATAATTATTAGAATTTAATACAGTACTTAATTTAGTTCATTTATATATGTAATGTAAAATATTTTCTGTGTTTTACATTACATATATAAGTATATCAGAATATTGTATTTTTTTTAAATAATCCAACTTTTAAGTCAGTTGCGGTATAAATTATTTTACCATCACATAATACCTCACCATCGGCCATACCCATAGTTAGTTTTCTGTTGATAATTCTGCGGAAATGAACAAGATAAGTAACTTTTTTAGATGTAGGCAAAATCTGACCAGTAAACTTAACTTCTTTTACTCCTAAAGCACGTCCTTTTCCCTCTCCTCCAAGCCATCCAAGATAGAACCCCACTAGCTGCCACATCGCATCTAACCCCAAACATCCTGGCATAACTGGGTCTTTTATGAAATGACAATTGAAAAACCACATATCTGATTGAATATCTAATTCTGCTTCTATAAATCCTTTATTGTAATTTCCTCCATTTTTAGTCATTTTTATGACTCGATCCACCATAAGCATATTAGGAGCCGGGAGTGTAGGCCCGTTTTTTCCAAATAGCTCACCTCTGCTAGAAGCTAATAGATCTTCCTTTGTATATGATTCACGTCTATTAATCATAGTATATCTCGTTTTATGCATATATTTTATTATATTAAAGATAATAAAAACGTAACAACTGTTACATGCGAATACACCATATAGTGAAAACGGTTATTTTATAATAAATAGTTGTTTTATTAGATAAAAAAATTTTTTGTTAAAAAATTTTAAGTTATTATGGTTTAATGAAATTTGAAGTTATACATAAATATTTATAAATTAATTCTATTATATTTATTTTAGTCTGGAAATATTATTGTTTATTAAATATGTAATAATTTATTTGGAAAGCACAATTAAATTTGATCTGTATTATACAGAAAATACACAGCTACTCAGTATAGAGTATAATAGAATATATTATTAATAATGATGATAATAGAATTAATTTATTATTTAGCACGATCATTGTGTGCTCATTATTTAATATAATGGCTGGGTAACCTTAATATTTAAGACAGTAATTAATATATATAAACGTATGGGGTTTATAGTTTATAAAAATATGGGAATGTGGGTTAGGCTGTATATTTTCATTATAATTAATCATTACGCTATTCATTGAATTTAACATTGAGTAACAGATAGTAGATGTTATCTAAAATTTTAGAGTGTTATAATAAATCATTGTATAATGGCATAATGAATAAGTTACTTAAAAATTTAGTACGGTATAGAATAATTATATATCTTAATAAGATTCATTATGTAGGTTGCATGGTGTATGAGAGTATTTAATTTCTTAGCCGTGGTGTTTGAAGTTGTAAACGAATAGACGCAGAAAGTTCATCTAAAGTGCTTTGCTCTGAGTGTATATGAGTATTTTCGTATCCTAATTGTACTTCTGCTAAATAAGTATGCATAGGCCTTCCGTTTTCATCTTCCATAACAACATGGTACCATGGAGATTTACGTAAAGTATCATTTTTTGTAATTTCATCTAAAGTTGGTTTTTCAAGAGAATATTCCGGATCTATATCTATTACTACTCCTAAATACCCCAATAACTTATGTCGAACTTGTTGTCCGATCCCAAATTTACTAGTTATCATATAATCTCCTGTTAAATATTATCTATCAGGAACAATAGATATGGGGCGATATAATAAAATCAAGGGTAAATTATTATTAAGTAGATTAAATATAAATAAAGAATTATTCTTATAATTTAGTATTAAGTAAATTTAATAGGTTTTATTTTAAATATTAAAAAAATTTTAATGAAATAATTTATCTTCAGTTCCAAATAGTATTTCTTATATTATAAGCATTTTATAGGTTTAGGAAGGCCTGAAATTTTTGCAATTTTTTGAGCTACAGATCCTTTTGGAAATAATCGAGCAAGAAATTGGCTATTTCCTTTTTCTTTACCATATTTAAGTGCTATGGCATTAATTAATATTCTGATTTTTGGTAACGCGTTGAATTCCATGTAGAATTTACGTACAAAATATATAATTTCCCAATGTATTGTGTTCAGTGTGATGCCTTCTATCTTAGCTAGATTTATCGCAATGTCTTCATTCCAGTCTTCAATATGCATTAAATAGCCTTGTTCATTAATGATAGTGTTTATTTGTTTGTATTTCATAAATTTCTCCTAAATTATTTTTTGATTTGTTATCATTATTAAATAATAATATGTAGAAAAAAATAGTATTTAAATTTTAAATATGAATAAGATAAATATCTTTTATTAGAATGCATATTCTAATAAAAGATAAATTTTGCGTAATTTTATTATTAAATATATCTTATATATTAAGTTTAATATATACTCGATATTACTTTTAAATCATGTAACTAAATGTGGTTTTATTATTTATAGGAATTATTTTTTTTAAATATTGAATATTGATTTAAATATAAGACAAATAATTTTAATAGTATGAACTTTTATTTTATACAAAAGTATAGGTGCTGTACTTGATAGGATTGACAGAACTAATTTTGTTGTCTTAAATTTTGGAGGAGTGGCCGAGTGGCTTAAGGCGCCGGTCTTGAAAATCGGTAGTGAAAACATTCTAGAGTTCGAATCTCTACTCCTCCGAAGGATTCTATTAGTTATTAAATTCCAAAATATTTTATAAACTGATTAACATAATATAACTAATGTTATCGTTATTAGAATTACGCGAAAAACATATGATCTTTATATTAATCGTTTTATAGCAAGAATTAGTGAAATTCCTATAGCGAATTTAATAAGGCCTGAGGAGGAGATATGTATACTATAACATTAGTTTCATATAGAGATATATCTTCATATTACACATTAACAATCAAATGATTTAACTACGTATCGTAGCAAGAAGACTAAAAGTTTTATTTATTGGGTCGTGTAGGATTTGAACCTACAACCAATTGATTAAGAGTCAACTGCTCTGCCATATTGAGCTAACGACCCGATTATTCTTATAGTATAGTAGCATACCAGAAGTGAAATTGTAGTTTTGAGTATTGATTATTTTTAAAATTATAATAATGATTATTTGTATAATGGTAATATTCAAGTGTTTTGAAGATAATTTGATTTATTTGTTTCTTCTACGTAAGATAATGGAAATTACGCGTATAGTAATGATCACTACAATAGTAGATTGTATATTTTTTAAAATATAAATAATTATGCGGGATTATGTAATAAATAATGATTGTTTAAATTAATGTTATAAACATATCGTTGGATGTATCTGATAGTATATAGTTTTGAAGATTAATAATATTGTAATTATATTAAGTTAGTTTTTAAAGTGTTATGGATTTTATTAATATACCAACATATCTTACTTTATTTCGAGTGGTTGTGGCGCCATTGTTTACAATGTTGTTTTATTTACCCATGAGTTGGGCGCCGATGGTATGTACTGTTATATTTTTTGTTGCAGCTATGACAGATTGGTTTGATGGATTTTTAGCTCGCCGTTGGAAACAAACTACTAGTTTTGGTAAATTTTTAGATCCAGTGGCAGATAAAGTGATGATAATTTCAGCACTTATTTTAATAGCTGAGCATTTTCACGTGTGGTGGGTTACATTACCATCTTCTGGTATAATTATTCGTGAAGTGATTATATTAGCGTTACGCGAATGGGTAGCAGGAATTGGTAGTAGTAATGGCATTAAGGTGTCTTGGATTAGTAAAATTAAAACATGTATACAAATGTTAGCTTTAACTGCATTATTGTGGAGTCCTTATAAATGGATAGTAATTACAGGTGTTATTGCATTATATGTTTCGGTTTTATTAACGTTTTGGTCCATGTGTGCTTATTTATATTATGCGTGGCGTAATTTATGCAATTGCTGATTTTTATATAATGTGATTTTGAGATTGTAAAATAATTAATGGTTAATAATTATAACTTTAAATCTAAAATTTATTTTTTAAAGTTTAAACATCTGGTTTATTAGTCTGCAAAGTAATAAATTATGATAAAGCTTATTAATGTATAAATGTATTAATGTTAAATAAATTTAATATGATTTATGGCCATCATATACTTGTTTTATGTTATTTATGTAGCGCGTTGGCAGAGTGGTTATGCAGCGGATTGCAAATCCGTGTAACTCGGTTCAATTCCGAGACGCGCTTTTTATTTTTTAAATAAACAGCCCGGGTGGTGGAATTGGTAGACACAAGGGACTTAAAATCCCTCGGCTTTAGCTGTACGAGTTCGAGTCTCGTCTCGGGTAGTGTTTAAAAACAGTGTGTAAACAAGATTGTTTGAATATTAAAATAGTTTAATTTTATAAAATGATCATTGGTTGTTTTTTTAATGTGTTTTGATATGAAATATTGTATATATGTTTGTAACATGATGGGTGTGATTGTTATTTATTTTTAGTTTTTAATAAGTTTGGTGTGATATTTATTGGTATACCGGAACGATTTTTTAATGCTTCATTAACTATTTTATAATCTATGTTTGAATCATCAATTAATATAGACTGTACCTTTTTTTTTAGATGTGCAAATAATAATGCATTTTGATGATTTTTTTCTTTGTCATAAGATAATGGGTTGTGGATTTCAAGATATTGCATACCGTTTGATTCAACAGTGCTTTTTATAGGTTCATTAATAAATTGTACTCTAGTACCTACAGGTACAGCTTTAAAAAGAAACTCAATATCTTTGGGACGTAATCTAATACAACCGCGAGTTACTCTGAGTCCGATGCCAAAGTTACTATTAGTTCCATGAATTGCATAGTTCCTACCTAGGTATAAAGCATATAGCCCCATTGGGTTGTTAGATCCTGCTGGAAATATTGTAGGCAGAACTTCTCCATGCTTGATGTATTCATCACGCATGCTGTTGGTAGGGATCCAAATTGGGTTTTTTTTTATGTTTTATTGAAGTTATCCAGCAATATGGTGTTGCGTTTTTGATTGTTCCAATAGCAATCGGTAATATAATGACAGTATTGCTATTTTTAGGGTAATAATATAATCGCATTTCAGCGCTGTTAATAATAACACCTAAATGAGGTGTATTTGGTAAAATTAATTGATGTGGAATTATTAATTTTTTTTCTGAATCTGGTAGATATACATCAACATCTGGATTAGCTTCCAACATGTTACTAATTCCTACTTGAAATTGTTCAGAAAAAAATTCGAGAGGATGTATGTTGTTTTTAGGCGTAAAAATTTCTATATTTTCTCCAATTAGTCTATTATTATTTTCAGGTAATGTATAAACAGCGGCATAGGCAAGATACTGACTCAGTCCTATAAAGATAAATATTATATTATAAAAATATATTTTTATACTCATAAATATTTGTATTACTTGTACAAGTTTATATTCAAATTATATTTTGCATATAAACCATAGGTATGGTGGTGTAAGTTTATTTTTATCTTTTAAAAAAGAAGGCATTAACTTACAATAAAACAACATGTTTTACTATATGATTAAATTATAGTTAATTCTAATAATATAAACAATAATTTTTATTTACTAATTCTTAAAATTATTTTTTAAATTAAATCAATTTTGGAGATTATATTATTGAGTTGCTAGTAAATGTTAGCATTATTTCTAATATTTATTTTGTTGCTTTTATTTTGATTGTGTTAAATGTTGTGAGTATTATATATCTATTCATGTTTGTAAGTTTAAGATGTCTATCTAATTTTATAAATTATATAGATAATGCATTCTTTAAATGAATTCGGATTATATATGTAATTTTTGAAATTACTTGTTGATATGTAAATAAATTATATGTGTTATTATATAATTTTTTATTTTGTGAATTAATATAAAGAAGGTTCTCCAGGTGGACGGGTTTTAAATCTACGATGTAGCCACATATATTGATCAGGAGCTAATAAAATTACTTGTTCGATAACTTTGTTAATATGTTTAATCATATCAATATTTGTTTCTATAGGTATTTCGTCTTGTTTGTTTGGTAAAATTAATAATTCATATCCAATAGTATTAGGTAACCTACGTGCTACAAAAGGAACAATTGCAGGTTTAGCTATCTTTGTGAGTATGTAAGTACCTATTGTACTTGCAGCATTTGATACTGCGAACAGAGGAACAAATACACTGTTTTTATATCCATAATCATGGTCTGGGGCATACCAAACAATTTCACCATTTTTTAAAGCTTTAATCATGCCTTTAATATTAGCACGGTCTAACATCATTTTATTAGATCTTAATCTCCCCTTAGTTTGTAACCAGTCTAATAATGGATTATTGTTGGGACGATAAACACCAACACCTGGATTTATTATACCTAAAATTCGAGCGCCTAATTCTAAGGTAAAAAAATGCATTCCGATTAGTAATATACCTTTATTGTTTTGTTGTGCTTGTATTATATTTTTTAGCCCATTAATTTTAAACCAACGTTTAATTCTATGCTCTGACCAAAACCAAGCCATGCCAGTTTCAAATATTCCCATACCTATTGATTCACAATTTTTATTGAATAAATCTCTTTGCTCTTGATTTGGTAAATTAGGAAAACAGAGTTCTAAATTTCGGCGGATTATACGCATGCGATTTAGCATAAAATATTTTGTAATACGACCAATTCTAGTACCAAGATAGTGTATTATAGGATAGGGAAGTAGCACTAAAATATATAATGTTCCTATTCCTAACCAAACAAACCAAAATCGTGGATGTAAAAAAGAATAATTAAAAACTGGCAGTTTCTTCATATGTAAGTAATTTTTATCCAATGAATATATAAATGTATGAATATATATTAAAAATAAATTTCGACGACTATATGGTCTAATAGAAATCTATATAATTTTTTAGTTAATAAAGTTATGAATATTAGCTACATAAATGTATTTGTGTAAAAAGTAATGTTTGTATTAATTAACCGTCTTTATTAAGTTGTAGTAATATTATCTGATTTATGTATATCATATAAGTTTATTTTATAAAAAATTAATTTTTTGAGATTTAAACGTTATCTAAACATATGAAAGATAATTGCATATAAATTAATTTTAAGAAGTTATTTCGTTATTATTTAACAGCATTGCTGTATTTTTTAGGATCATTTTTAGCTTGACGTTGTTGTAAACGTTGTTTGAAATTTATACGAAAATGACGAGAAGAACGGCGTAATCGACGAATAAACCGTGGATAGCTACAGTTTTTTTCTTCTTGGTGACATATGTTATTAGTATGTGTAATAGCATTATGATCGATATATGGATAGCGTATAATAGTATTATTAATGTTTTTAGAGTTTTCAATAAAATTAGTATTTAACTCAGTAGCCGTGATGTTTTTTTCAAAGATATGGGAATGTGATGTATTATATGTTTTGTAATGGTTTATATTTATAGGCATGGATTTTTCGTTTGCTTTTATATTCAAGCGACATTTGAATCGATGTGTTTTCAACCATATTTTAGGTTCTAAATAGTTTATTTTTTTTAAGTTTTTATGTTCGATGTTCTGTGTATGCTTTTTTTTATATTTTTTTTCGGATATTTTTTTTATTATTTTTTTTATAGATGGTTCTTGATTAAGATGATCAGAACTAAATTTAGTTTTGCTGGTATTTTTAATAAATTTTGATAGAGATATGATGTTATCATTGTTTTTATTGAGAAAATTTTTTATTTTTTCATTATTACTTAAGTTAATTTTATTTTGTATATTGTGGCTATAGTCTTTTTTATCATTATTAATATCTTTAGAATAAGAATTTTTATGTAATTTATAATTATAATTTAAATGTTGAGATGGTTTGTTTTTATATATTATTTTAATATATATCCCGCTGATATATTTTTTTATTATTCTGAACAATTTTTGTTTTTCATTGTTAATATTGCTAATATATGAACAAATTATTTTATTTAAATAATTTACTATATTATTAATCCATGAAATTTCTTTTTTAGATTTAGATTGTAACGTATAATTTGTATAACTAAAAATTTTATTGTAAGCAGATATTAAATTTGGAACGATATCTGTTTTTAGTGGTAGTTGTTCTGAATTATAGGTATAAATTGAAGACGCTGTTTCTCCTGATGATTGAATTGTTTCACTACTTTGGTTTGTTGCTAATAAATAACTTGGTTTATTGTTTATTTCTCCTTTTCGTATACGTCGTACCTCATAATTTGGAGTTTTCATGTGTTCATAAGGAACTATAATAGCGCGTACTCCTTTTTGTCGTTGTTCTATATCGCTAATAGCTTTTCGTTTTTCATTGAGCAAATATGAGGCGATGACTACTGGAACGATAGCGTGTACTTCATAGGTATTGTTTTTTAGCGCTTCTTCTTCAATTAAACGTAAAATGGATAAGGATAAAGATTCATTATCACGAATACTGCCTGTGCCACTGCAGCGTGGGCAAACATAATGACTTGATTCTCCTAATGATGTGCTGAGTCGTTGTCTAGATAATTCTAATAAACCAAATTTAGAAATACGTCCTATCTGGATGCGAGCACGGTCTTGATGTACTGCTATTTTTAAGTTGTTTTCAATTTCACGTTGATGTTGAATCGAGGTCATGTCTATGAAATCTATAACAATTAAGCCAGCTACATCACGAAGACGTAACTGACGCGCTATTTCATCAGTTGCTTCTAAATTAGTATTAAAAGCTGTATCTTCAATATCTAATCCTTTAGTAGAACGTGAAGAATTAATATCGATTGCTGTTAAAGCTTCAGTGGTATCAATGACAATGGATCCTCCAGACAATAGTCGTACTTCACGCTGAAATGCTGATTCTATTTGAGACTCTATTTGATAGTGACTAAATAAAGGAATGTCTCCGTTATATGATTTTATTTTTTTGACGAAATCTGAACGACCTAAAGAAGTTAGGTGTTCTTTAGCTAAATTTAGAATTTTAGGATTATCAATTAAAATTTCTCCTATATCTGGACGTAAATAATCGCGAAATGCACGTACGATAACGTTACTGTCTTGATGAATTAAAAAGGGAGCTAGTTGATTAACTGCAGTATTTTTAATAGTTTCCCAATGTTGTAAGAGAGAAGTTAAATCCCATTCTAATGCTTCAATAGATTTTCCTACTCCGGCGGTACGCACAATTAAACTCATGCCTTCGGGTAAATCTAAAGTGGATAGAGTCTCTTTTAATTCTATACGATCACTACCTTCAATGCGTCTTGAAATTCCGCCAGACTTAGGGCTATTTGGCATAAGCACTAAGTAACTTCCTGCTAAACTGATAAAAGTAGTTAATGCAGCTCCTTTATTTCCTCTTTCTTCTTTGTCTACTTGTACAAGTAGTTCTTGTCCTTCATACAAAATTTCTTTAATATTAAATTTGTTACAGGAAGATGATGAAGAAGGAAAATATTCACGAGTAATTTCTCTTATCGGAAGAAATCCGTGTCGTTCAGCTCCATAATCCACAAATACTGCTTCTAAACTAGGTTCTATTCGAATAATTTTAGCTTTATAAATATTTGCTTTCTTTTGTTCATGACCTACTGTTTCAATATCTAGGTCGTATAACCGTTGCCCATCTACTAATGCTATTCGTAACTCTTCTTGTTGAGTAGCGTTAATTAACATTCTTTTCATTATAATTTTTACTCAATGTTGATATATTGAAATGTAGATATTTTAATCTAAATATCTAATAGTTTTCAGTATTATTGTACATTTGATGTTCAATAGGTTTGCAGTGATAACTAAATATATAATTATTTTTATCTATAAATCTTTATTATTATTAATAACTATATATTTATGCAAACTATAATATTAGTTATTGATAGATTATTACATTTACATAATGTTATTTATGATGATGTTTATTATGTGCAATTTTTATAATATGTTATTTATAAGTAACTTCATTATAATTATATGAATCAATAGCTATGCTTGATAGTAAATTAAAAGTTAATAATTTATATAAATATGTGTATGTAAAAGCATAGTTAAATATTTAAAAATTACTAATTTTTAAATATTTAACTATGCTAATTTTACGTATTTATTATTTAGTTTAGTTTGTGTTAGTTTGCTACAATTATTGTTTTTTCTATTTTGTTATTATATTCAAACAATTATGTAATTACCATGGTTTCTTATGAAAGAAGATGACATTAATGTGCGTTTTATTGTAATTTCTTCAAATTTTTCTGGTCAAAGGATTGATAATTTTTTGAATACTTATTTTAAAGTAGTGCCTAAATCTATGATTTATAGAATTATACGAACTGGTGCAATACGTATTAATAAAAAAAGAATTAAATTTCAATATAAGTTAAAAATAGGAGATGTATTACGAATCCCTCCAGTAAAAAGGACACGTTCAAATGAATTGGATATAAAATATATGAAGGAAATTGCATTCTTACAGAATATCATAATTTATGAAGATGATTATTTATTAGCACTTAACAAGCCAACTGGCATTGCTGTGCATGGAGGAAGTGGTCTTAAGTTTGGTATTATTGAGGGATTACGAGCATTACGTCCTAAGGATCAGTTTTTAGAATTAGTTCATCGCTTAGATCGAGAAACTTCTGGTATATTATTAGTAGCCAAGAAACGTACTGCTTTGGTGTTTTTACATGAACAGTTACGTGTAAAAAATATGAAGAAAGAATATTTAGCTTTGGTACATGGAAAGTGGGATATAAACGTAAAGATAATATCTGGGCCGTTATTTAAAAAAACCATATCATTTAACAATAAGATTGTTTATAGAGATTTAGAAAAGGGGAAATTTTCTACAACTCATTTTAAAATTAAAGAACAATTTGAAAGAATAGCAACTTTTCTGGTAATTAAACCTATTACTGGGCGTACACATCAAATTAGGAAGCATACTAAATACGCGGATCATCCTATTGTAGGAGATAGGATATATGGTGATTATGAATCTAATATTCAATTTAAACAATTTGGATTTAATCGGTTATTTTTGCACGCCTCTATGCTGTGTTTTACGCACCCAAACACAAAGAAAAGTTTCTATATATATGCGCCATTAGACCAATTATTTTGCAATTGCTTATTTTTTTTGAGAAACTTGATTATGACTAATTACAATTGTTCATTAGAAAGTATTGTAAAAAATATAAATAATTGATAATTAAAAATTGTTTGTTATTAATTTAATAAAACAAGTTATGTATACCGTAAAATTGAAATAAACATGGTTATTCTGTTGTTTTATATCTTGACGTGATTAATCTTATACTAGAAATATGGGATATAATATGTGTTATGTCTTAAATAATTTTGGCGTTATTTTTTATGTTGTAAGAAAATTTAATTAACAAAGACATTGAATGAATTATGCATTTTACGAAAAAATAAATTTTAATATTACTAAATAATAGGTTTTTTATACTAATGACATAATTAGTTTTTGTGAGTATATGTTATTTGAACAATATGTAGATGATTTTATCTGAAAAAATAAAAGTTAACTGATTGTTTTAATGGATTATGAATAATGTATATGTTTGATGATTTGATTATTATGACTATAAATGAAAATTTATGTATTCAGTATATAGCTATGTAATCTTATAGTATAGGATGAAGTTTATCTAGACAGATGAGTTTTATTAGATATATTATTCAATGCTATTGTTAGGGTGATGTATTAATGATTAATAGTACTTAGATTTATGTTGATGCTGTTTAGAGATGTGGATTCTTATTATCAGCAGCTCAATAAATTTGTAAAATTAAGACAAAAAATAATATATTATTATGATAATATTAATAATTTAACAATAAGTTATGATTTATATATAGCTTAGTATATGTGTATGTATGAGTTTAATTTTAATAATTATGTATACTTTTGTTTATTTAAACTAAATAAAAAGCGATAAATTTTTGTGATCGCATAAAAAGTAAAATAGATAATAGGTTAATATTTGTGGGCTAATAAAGTATATAAAATACTTTATTTGACTAAAAAATAATGTTTTATAAAGTAAAAAATCAGAAAAAATATTATTAATTTAAAAAACTATATCTTATTTAATTAAATAAACATGTATCTTAATTGTTTGGTTGATTTAAATTTAATATTATTCTAGTCACCTAGATAAGTAATAATATTAAAATAGAGCAAAAGGAGAATACAATATGGCTGTACAACAAAATAAATCTACTCGTTCTACAAGAGGAATGCGTCGTTCTCATAGTGTATTGTGTCCAACTACTATATCAGTAGATCGAATATCTGGAGAAATACATCGACGCCATTGTATTACTTTTAATGGATTTTATCGCGGAAAAAAAATGATTGAGAAGTAATTTTTGAATAATGATATACAGCTGCAAAATGTAGTTCTTGCATTAGATGCAATGGGTGGTGATTTTGGTCCTATTGTGACAGTGCCTGCTTCACTGCAAGCATTGTCTTTATATCCGAAACTTGAATTATTGCTTGTTGGAAATCCTGATGTGATTTTACCAATTTTATCAGAATCAAGATCTGCATGTATTGATAGACTAACTGTTATTCCAGCAAAATTGGTAATAAGTGGAGATATTAGGCCCGCTCAGGCGATTAGAGTAAGTAAAGATACTTCGATGCGCGTCGCTTTAGAGCTTATTAAGTCAGGTCGTGCTCAAGCTTGTGTTAGTGCAGGTAACACAGGAGCGCTTATGGGCTTATCTAAGTTAGTGCTTAAGTCTATAAACGGTATTGAACGTCCTGCTTTAACAACATTACTGCCACACCAAAAACAAGGAAAAACCGTTATTTTAGATTTAGGTGCTAATATTTCATGTGATGGTGCAATGTTAGTACAATTTGCAATTATGGGTTCGGTATTATCAGAACAAATTTTAGGCGTCAGTAACCCAAGAGTAGCGTTATTGAATATTGGGTCAGAAGAAACTAAAGGATTAGATAATATTCGCCATGCTTCAGAGATATTACACACCATTTCATCAATTCATTATGTTGGTTACATTGAAGCAAATGATTTATTAATAGGCAAAGCAGATGTTTTAGTTTGTGATGGTTTTGTGGGTAACGTTACCTTAAAGACTATGGAGGGAGTTATAAGAGTTATTTTGTCAATATTAAAATCATCAGACAGAGAAAATAAGTTGAATTGGTTCGCGCAAAGTATCAATTCTTGGATAAGTAAATGTCTGTTTAATAAATTTAGTAAATTTCATCCTGATTGGTATAATGGAGCTTATTTGATAGGTTTACGTAATACGGTAATAAAAAGCCACGGTTCGGCTAATCAACGTGCGTTTACTGCTGCTATTGTACAAGCGATTCATGCTGTCGAAGGAAAAATTCCAGAAAGGATCTCTGCTCGATTAAGTACAGTATTATCTAAGAAATAATAATCAAATATACATGTTTACTAGAATCCTTGGAACAGGGAGTTACTTACCTCAACATATTAGATCTAACGTTGTTTTAGAAAAAATGGTAGATACATCGCATGAATGGATTGTTGCTCGTACTGGCATTCAAGAACGTCGTATTTCTAGTTCCGACGAAACTGTGGCTAAAATGGGTTATTTTGCTGCTAAACGGGCCTTAGATATGTCTTGTATACATGCTGATAAAGTAGGCATTATTATTGTCGCAACCACTTCTTCCAGTCATGCATTTCCTAGTTCAGCATGTCAAATTCAACGTGATTTACATATACGAGATACTATTGCTTTTGACTTGTCAGCAGCTTGCTCTGGGTTTGTTTATGCTCTAGGCGTAGCAGATCAATATATTAAAAGTGGAAGCGTGGATTATGCTTTGGTTATAGGATCAGATACTTTAAGTCACACTTTAGATCCTAGAGACCGTGGGACATTAATTTTGTTTGGTGATGGAGCAGGTGCAGTAATACTTGGTCGCTCAAAAACACCAGGTATTATTTCTATTCATTTACACGCAGATGGATATCATGGGGATTTATTAACTCTTCCTAATTATGATAGAAAGAACCCGACTATATATAATTATTTAACAATGTCTGGTAATAAAGTATTTAAAATAGCCGTTTCTGTGTTAGCACGTGTTATTGATGAAACTCTTAATATTAATAATTTGCACCAAGATGAATTAGATTGGCTAGTTCCTCATCAGGCTAATTTGCGAATTATTTCTGCTATTGCTAAACGATTAGATATGGATATGAAAAAAGTAGTAGTTACACTTGATAGACATGGAAATACATCTGCAGCCTCTGTTCCTTTAGCTTTGGATGAGGCTGTTCGCGATGGTCGTATTAAATCAGGTCAATTAGTATTATTAGAAGCGTTTGGAGCTGGGTTTACCTGGGGGTCAGCGTTATTACGATTTTAATACAAGAGAGAAATATTATGAATACATCATTAGCTATAGTATTTCCAGGACAAGCAAGTCAAAGGGTAGGCATGTTAAAAACTTTGGCAGCACATTACTCGTTAGTAGAAGAGACTTTTTCTGAAGCATCAGAGGTTTTAGGTTATGATATATGGAAATTAGTACAATATGGACCTTTCACAGAACTAAATAAAACTTATCGAGCACAACCAGCTATTTTAACGGCTTCAGTAGCTGTTTGGAGAATATGGAAGCAGCAAGGGGGTTGTATGCCAAAAGTAATGGCAGGTCATAGTTTGGGGGAGTATTCTGCTTTGGTGTGTGCGGGAAGTATGGATCTACGTTCTGGAGTTAGATTAGTAATGATACGTGGTATGTTGATGCAAGAAGTCGTCCCGAATGGACGTGGAGCTATGTCTGTAATTATTGGTCTAAACGATGATGTTGTTTTTGGGTTTTGTAAAACAGCACAACAAGATCAAATTGTTTCCCTCGCTGGTTTTAATGCGCCTGGACATGTAGTCATTTCAGGGCATAAAGAAGCGGTAGATCGTGTTAATTTATTTTGTAAAAATGCAGGAGCGAGATATGTATTTGCACTTCCGATTAGTGTTCCAGCACATTGTGCATTAATGAAGCCAGTGGCTAAAAAGTTCATAAAAGAATTAGAAAAAATAACAATCAACACTCCTAGTATACCAGTGTTAAATAGTACTGATGTATGCATTGAGCAGGAACCAAGAGCTATTCGTAGTGCATTAATACGACAATTATATACTCCAGTGCGTTGGCGTGAGATCGTGCAATATTGTAGCCATCATAAAATTGAAAAATTTTTAGAAATGGGCCCTGGAAAAATATTAACTGGATTGATACGTAGCACTGTTAGTGATGTGTTTAGTTTGTCAGTAAATGACCCCGTTTCTTTGTCAGAAGCAATGAAAATTGATTGGAATTGATATATTTCTATAAGGAGTACATGAAAGATGACTTTTAATGAAAAAATTGTCTTAGTAACTGGTGCTCGTCGTGGTATTGGTCGTGCTATTATTGAAATGTTTGCTAAACATGGAGCTACTGTAATAGGAACTGCGACTAGTGAGTTGGGTGTTAAAGATATTGATACATATTTAGGAAGTCAAGGAAAAGGGATGGAATTAGATGTTACTGATAAATATTCTATTGATATTTTTGCAAAAAAGATACATCAAGAATTTGGAAATGTTGATATTTTAGTAAATAATGCTGGTATTGTTCAAGATAATATTTTGTTGCACATGAGAGATAATGAATGGCAATCCGTTATTGATGTGAATTTGACTGCTGTATATCGTATGTCTAAATTGGTCATAAGATCAATGATAAAAAAACATTATGGTAGAATTATCAACATTGGTTCCGTAGTTGGTATTATGGGAAATGCTGGGCAAGTAAATTATTCAGCTGCTAAATCTGGATTAATTGGATTTACAAAATCTTTAGCTCGTGAGGTTGCTTCTAGAGGTATTACAGTTAATTTGATAACACCAGGCTTTATTTGTACGGATATGGTGAAAAAATTCACTGATAAGCAGAAAAATGATATTTTGTCAAAAATACCAGTTAATCGTTTTGGAAAGCCTAAAGATGTGGCTTATGCTGTAATGTTTTTAGCCTCTGATTATTCAGAATATATTACTGGACAAACAATGCATATTAATGGAGGGATGTATATGGGATAATTAGTGTTATGTGATGTATCTATTAAAGATTTTAGAAAAGAAAGTGTAATTTTTAAATCGCTAGGGTGGTACGATGTTTTTATATTTTTTGAGAACTATCGTATAAGTACATTTTGATAGGAAAGTGAATAATATGAATACTATAGAAGAAAAAGTAAAAACAATTATTGCTGAACAATTGGGAGTCAAAAAAGAAGAAGTCGTAAACCATGCTTCATTTGTTGATGATCTTGGCGCTGATTCTCTTGATACTGTTGAGTTGGTTATGGCATTAGAGGAAGAATTTGATACTGAAATTCCAGATGAAGAGGCTGAAAAGATTACAACTGTTCAAGCAGCGATAGATTTTATTAGTAATAGTCATAAAAATAAAAATGATTAATTACAAGGTATATAGTATTTACTTATACTAGTGCATAAGTATTTTTAGTTAAATTGTATTTATAGCTATAGGAGAAATTAAATTTAATTTAGGATAATCATCGTTAATGTGTATACGATTGATTTGCATGCATTGTTAGTTTTGTTTTATGTGCGGATTAATTAATTAAATACGTAATAAAGTTTTTGATAATAAAATATTTTTTAGTAAATTGATAAATTGTTTTTATAAGTAAGGTTGTTACAATATAACAAATTGTGTTAACAATATATAAGGATTGAAAGATAATGATTTAAAAGTTGGTACTATTGATAACACAGTTAATATTAATTGTAAATTTTTAAATTAGAAGATTGTAATGTATTGTAAGAGTTAAAAAATAATTTGATTATAATAAAACTTATGTATTTAGAAGTAGAAGGTAAAAATATTAATTTCGTAATTGTAAATGTTATATCAATAATAAATAATTATATTTATTAAATATTATAAATTATGCGGGTGTATATTAAAAAATAATGTTGTATTATCATTGTTGTATAGAGTTAAAGAACAACTGTTTCGGTATCTGTTGTATTAGAAGATTTGTCAAATGTTATTTATCACTGATAAATTGAGATAATAATGTATTGGGTGAATGGGATTTCAAAAAAAACAGTATCATTGAATAATCGTGCTTTACATTTTGGAGATGGATTTTTTACGACTGCTAGATTACGAAATGGGGAGATAGAGTTTTTAGATTTGCACATGAATCGATTAATTTTTTCGGCAAAAAGGTTAATGTTTAATAATTTCAATTATGATCTTTTATACAAAGAAATATTACAAGCAGCTTCCTTTAGTAGCGCACATAATGTCATCAAAGTAATAATTAGTAGAAGCAATGGTCATAGACTACATGGATATAAATGCAAAGACGATATTGAACCATTACGTATAATTTATATCGGTCGGTTACCGAAATATTACATACGATGGGTTAATGTTGGGATTAGCATGAAAACAAGTGTTATGCGATTGGCGCGGAACACTTGTTTAGCAGGAATCAAGCATCTTAATAGATTAGAACAAGTTATGATTTCTATGTGGATAAGTAAAAATAAGAAAATCGATGAAGCATTAGTTTTAGATACCGATGGAAATGTTGTAGAATGTTGTAGTTCTAACATTTTTTGGCGGTATGAATATCAAGTGTTTACTCCCTCTATACATTATGCTGGTGTTAATGGAATTATGCGTCAGATAGTATTTAAATTACTACCAGAATTAGGATACTGTATACGGACAGTGACAGTTGGTTCTGAGCATTTAAAAAATGCAAATGAAGTGTTTATTACAAATGCTTTATTGCCATTAGCATCAGTTAACTCAATTGATGATTATTTTTATTCAGATAAGACATTATTTCATTTGTTGTATTCTTGTCTTACAAATAATAAGATTCAATAGTATTTATTATTTTTTAGAAAATTATATGCATAAAATGTTTTATGATTTTCATCAAAAATAAAACTGTCTTTAATAAGCTGATTAAAAAATAATGATTTAACTTTCTTTATTAGAATTGTTGTTACAGATATGTTTGTGATAATCTTAGAAATGGTATTTGCTCATATACTGTATAAATGTTATTTACTATTAATTTCTGCTTATACGAATTAAGTTTTATTATTTTTAATTTATGTGGATATATAAAATATTTATAGTTATAGGAAATATAAAGGTTATGTGTTTTTGAGATTTATTACAATAGCACATAAATTTTTATAACTTTAACGAATAATAATTAAATTATGATGTTAATAACATTAGTAATTTTTGTATAAGGTATGACGTGGGTAATAAATTTATTACGATTGAAGGATTGGATGGAGCCGGAAAAACTACCATTGTTTATCGCATAATTAAATATCTAAATCAATGTGGTATTGTAAATATTGTAACTACTCGTGAACCAGGGGGCACGCCAGTTGCAGATTTATTGGGTGTATTAATTAAATATAGTGGACTTATAAACGAACCTATGGATAGCATATCAGAGTTATTGATGATTTATACTGCACGATTTCAATTAATAAAAAATGTTATTAAACCAGCTTTATCTAGAGGCTATTGGGTAATTGGAGATAGATATGATTTGTCTTCTCAGGCATATCAAGGAGGCGGTAGGGGAGTTGATATGCTGTTATTACATGCTTTATCTGATAAAGTTACAAGTATCTTATATCCAGATTTAACATTTTATCTTGATATCTCTCCAGAATTAAGTGCATCTCGAATAAAGAATAGAATAATATTAGATTGTTTTGAACAAGAACCTTTAAGTTTTTTTGCTCGTGTGCGTTCTTGTTATAAAAAATTAGCCTCTGAAAAAAAGAACATTGTTATGATTGATGCTTCTCAAAGTTTAGAAAAAGTTTCTGCTATTATTTACAGATATTTAGATTGGTGGATATGCTCCAGGAGCAAGTTATAATGAAGTGGTATCCCTGGTTGAATATTATTCATAGTAAAATATTGAATTCTTATCGAAAAAATAGAGGACATCATGCGTTACTTTTAAATGCTAAATGGGATAACGGGGAAGATGCTTTAATTTATGCTATTGTGCGATGGTTAAGTTGCTCTCATCCTCGAGAAACTCGACACTGTAATATTTGCTATAATTGCAAGTTAATGAATATAGGGCACTATCCTGACTATTATCCAATAAATCCGGACAATAATACCCAAACTATAGGCGTTGATATTATACGTGCTTGTATTAATGCTATACACCATCACTCTTATCGAAGTCAAGTAAAAATTATATTTATAAAATATGTAGAACATTTAACCGATCAATCTATTAATGTATTGCTTAAAACACTCGATGAACCTCCAATAAATACTTATTTTTTTTTTCAAACTCGAGATTATATGAAAATACCATTAACATTTTTGAGTCGATGTATGAAATGGTCAATTACTCCTCCAAAGGAGTCACTTGGATTACAGTGGTTAAAACAACAACAAGAAGGAAGAGTGGATGACAAATCGGCACAATGTGCATTACGTTTGTGTAACGGCGCTCCTATAGAAGCGGAAGCTATGTTTAAATTAGGGATGTGGAAACAACGATTAGAATTATGCAAATCCATATATTGTACTATTATAAATAAAGATTTTTTAAAACTTGTACCATTTTTAAATACCTGTCGGAAAAATACATATTTGTATTGGTTTATTACTATACTTGTAGATGCATTAAAATGGAAGCAGGGGATAAATAAAAGATTTATAATAAATTTAGATCAAATAGAATTAATTACTATTATTGCAGATTACCGGAATGTTTCGTCTTTAAGCCTTCAATTACAACAATGGTTATCATTGTTGTGTTATTTTCAGAAATTTACTAGTGTTGATCGTGAATTATTATTGACTTATCGATTATTAAATTGGAAACAAGATATTGTTGAATCTTGTTTCCATGTATGGAGTATATGACATTATGTTTTTGGTAGATTCTCATTGTCATTTAAATCAATTAAATTATCAAAATATTCACAAGGATGTTTCAGATGTATTGAATAAAGCTAAAAAAAGAGGAGTACAGCTAGTTTTATCAGTTAGTGTCTCTATGTCAGATTATAATAGCATGGTTGAGTTAATTGGATATAGAAATGACGTTGTATTTTCTTGTGGAGTACATCCTGTGTATGTACATTATTCTGATAATTTTGATAGAGAAAGATTAGATATTTTATCTTCTAGAAGAAATGTAGTAGCAATAGGTGAAACTGGATTGGATTATTATCATAAATTAAAATTAGATAACAGGAAAAAGCAAAAAGAAGCATTTCGGGAACATATTCGTGTTGCGAGAGCAGCACAGAAACCAGTTATTGTACATAGTCGTGCTTCTTGTAAGGATACTATCGCTATTTTACGCTCAGAATCAGCAGAAGAGTGTGGCGGCGTGTTACATTGTTTTAATGAAAACATAGACACTGCAAGATTGTTATTAAATCTTAATTTTTATATATCTTTTTCTGGTATGGTAACATTTAGAAAATCTTACATGATTAAAGAAGTAATCAAATACGTACCTTCTGATCGTATATTGTTAGAAACTGATTCTCCTTATCTTACTCCTATTCCCTATAGAGGGCAAGAGAATCAGCCGGCTTATATACATGAAATTGCTAATCATATAGCGTTTGTAAAGAATATTACTATGGATGAATTAGCTTTTATTACCACAGTTAATTTTCGTACTTTGTTTCACTTGTGACATAAGAATAATATAAATTATTAAATGGATATTATAGATAGATTATCAGTATCGTATTGTTATACATATTCAATATAGTAGTTATACTATATTGAATATGTTTTGATTAATACCGTCGTAATTAATTTATTATATAGTTGTAAATATAACGCAGTATTTAGTAACCTGAAGATAGATATAGTATTTATATTTTTTACTATATTAAAGCTAAGATATTTAGCTAATGTGATAAAAAATTATTGTAATATTTATATACTTTTTAAGTAATAGGATAAATTATGAAAAAAGACAATATTTTTACAAATATTATTACAAAGAAAATAAAAGTTGATCTTCTATATCAAGATGAATTAGTGACTGCATTTTATGATCTAAATCCTCAAGCACCTGTTCATGTATTAATTGTGCCTAATATATTGATTCCTACTGTTAATCATGTCACAACTAATGATGAAATAATATTAGGTAGATTATTTGTAGTAGCAGCAAAAATTGCTAAGCGAAAGAATATACATGCTTCAGGTTATCGTTTAATAGTTAATTGTAACCATCATTCTGGTCAAGAAATTTATCATCTTCATATGCATTTATTGGGAGGAAAACCTCTAGGTCCTTTGTTACAGCAAGAGTAATCAGATAATATGTTTATTATAGTTTAATTATAAATTAATTTTTAAATTCGTATTTCTTGTAATAATAATTTAATTTTTATTTTATATAAGAATTAAAATATATATTTATTGATGTGTAGAGGACAATATGATAGCGCGTTTGGTGAAAATTTTTATTTTTAGATAAGAATTATTATGAAAAATAATAATAAATTTATTATCAATAATAATACATATTTCATTTATGAAAAAAAGATGATATGTTTAGTGATTGGGATAATTTCTGTGCATTGTATTGGTTTATGTAGTGACGATAGCACGTTTACGCTAAATACGAGGCCTGCATTATCAGTACCATCTAAAATTGATTTAATTTATTGGAAACCAATTTTATTAAATATTCTGCAAAATGCATTTTTTTTTGATAATATCGAACGCGGTAGCGTATTATTAGTAAATGTAATAAAGAATAACACCAACGGTATTTTTCAAACTAATAATGTCACAAACATGTTAATTAAATGTATTGTAGAGAATACTAAAAAATATAATGTTATTGATATAGGAACATTATATTCTGTATATAGAGAATTGGGTGTGTTTCCAGAAGATAATAGAAACTCTTATAATTTTTCTATAAGAATTGCAAATTATTTGCAAGCGAATTATGTTCTATATGGTATTGCTTATGGAAGCTCAGAAAAACCAAATTTAGAATTACAATTAATATCTGTTAAGACTGGTGAGATTTTGAGAGTTGTTAGTGGTTCTGCGTAAGATATGAATGGATTGTAATAGTATTACAAGTGATGACTTAAAGATTATTCAAATTTTGAAGACGCGATTTTATGAAAAGATTCAATTATTAAATATACACACTGACTATATTTGTTGTATAGTCAGTGTGTATATTTAATAATTGAATCTAGTAGATATATAAGAATTTAAAAATTATATTATTTGATATGTTTATGAGGTAGTACAGCAGATTTTGACGTATCGACCGGCCGTATTGTTCATTGCTTTACGTTATATTTTTGGAAAATCGATAGATCAGTTTAGCCGAAATATTTATTGGATTTCTAGAATTGCCATTATGTTAGGTGTGATGGCCATGATAACTGTATTGTCAGTTATGAATGGTTGTGAGCGTGATATAAAACAAAGTCTTCTTAATTTTATCCCTCATGTATTGCTTACTACTGACAAAGGGTATGTGCACGTTGAGGATAAACCAAAATTAGTGTTACGTCAATTACAACATAAAATAATATGTATGCAGCCGTTGGTGACATCCAATGTCATATTACAAAGTCCTAGAAAAGCATCATTTGGAGTCATGTTGGGGATTAATCCGAATCATTTTGAGCCATTATATCTGTATTTGCTCAATAAACATATAAATCGGTTAAGTTCAGGAAAATATTATATAATTATTGGGTCAGCTTTAGCAAAACTACTTGAAGTAAGTATAAATGATCAAATTCGTGTAATTGTCCCTTCTGTTAGACAGATCACTCCCATCGGCTATGTTCCTAGTCAACGATTATTTACAGTATTAGATATTTATATTACTACTAGTGAAGTTGATTCTTATCAAGTATTAATACACCAATCTGATGCTTCTACATTAATGCGTTATCCATCGCAATGTGTTACTGGGTGGCGATTGTGGTTACATGAACCATTTTTAGTAAATAGTTATAGTGATTCGCAATTATATAAGGATTGGGTGTGGAAGGATTGGAGAGAGTGTAAAGGGTCTTTATTTCAAGCGATGAAAATAGAAAAAAATATAATGTCCTTGTTATTAGTTTTAATCATAATAGCAGCAAGTTTTAATGTTATTTCTTTTTTAGTGTTATTGATATTAGATAAACAGATAGAAATTGCAGTACTGCAAACATATGGTTTTACTCGCCGACAGATTGTGCTGCTTTTTATGATCCAAGGATTTGGAAATGGTATTTTAGGTATTATATTTGGTACAGGATTAGGATTATTGTTGTCTAATAGATTAAATGAAATATTATTGTTTTTTAAAATATTGCCAGATACTGTACAATTACCCGTAGAGATAAAATATTATCAAATTTTAGGTATTATATTCATGACGTTTGTTATAGTCTTGTTAGCTACGTTGTATCCATCATGGCGTGCAGCTTCTGTGCATCCTGCAAAAATTTTACGTCATGGCTGATATTCCATTGTTACATTGCACTCAATTAACTAAATATTATCGTCGTGCTAACTTTTTAATTAAAGTATTGAATTGTATTACTTTAAGTATACAACCTAATGAGGTGATTGCTATTGTGGGGATATCTGGATCTGGTAAAAGTACACTGTTACATTTACTTGGGGGATTAGACAAACCAACTGCAGGTGAGATATTTTTTGAAGGGTACGCATTACATAAATTATCTGATAATGCGCTCGCTATGATACGTAATAAACGCTTAGGTTTTATTTATCAATTTCATCATTTGTTATTAGATTTTGATATTTTAGAAAATGTAGCGATGCCATTGTTGATTGGAGGTATTGGATTTAGTCAAGCAAAAAGTAAAGCACGATGTATATTAAAATTAGTTGGTTTAGAAAATCGTATTCATTTTTTTCCAAATGAATTGTCTGGAGGAGAAAGTCAGAGAGTGGCTATAGCACGAGCTATAATAAATAATCCAGCTTTAGTGCTGGCTGATGAACCAACTGGCAATTTAGATGAAAAAAATTCGAGTAATATTTTTCAATTGCTAAAAACATTAAATACTCATTACGGAACAACTTTTTTAATTGCAACTCACGATTTAGATTTGGCTAAGAAATGTCATAGAATATTAACGATATCTGATGGTCAAATAATATCGACATAGGATAATTCGTTTAGGTAGTTGTTTAAAAATGATATTATCTCTACAAATTGCTTTAAAATTTCATTTAGGTTCGAATAATAATGTTCTAATATCCTTAGTATCTTTAATTTCTATCATTAGCATTACTATAGGAGTAGCAATATCTATAATTGCATTGAGCACAATTAATGGATTTAAATATGAATTAAGTCATCGTATTTTGGCGATTGTTCCACATGTAGAAATTGAACCAGTCAATACGTCATTTATTGATTGGTCGACGGTTTCGAAGCGTATTCGTCAAATTCCAGAAATTATTTGTATAAATCCTTATATTAATTTTTCTGGAGTTATTGAATTTAATAATAAATGGCACGTGGTTTATGTTAGAAGTATAAATTTAACAAAAAATGTAGATGAAAATACCTTATCCTATTTTATAGAGAAAGATTTTTCTTGGAAATATTTTTGTGAAAATACGGAACAGATTATTTTAGGGAAAGGAATATCGGATACACTAGGAATTAAGGTAGGTGATTGGATCACTATTTTAATTGCTCATAATTTTCGTATGGATAACAAATTATTATCATCTAAAAAAGTTCGTTTACAAGTAGCCGGCATATTAAATTTGAATAGTCAATTGGATTACAATATCGCTATCATGTCTTTATTGGATGCGCAGCATTTATATCATAAAACATCGGATATTACAGGTATAGCTATTAAAATTAATGATATTTTTTCTGCTAATAGAATAGTATGTAAAATTGAAAAAATACTTAACCATCAGGTTTATGTAAGAAGCTGGATGGATACTTATGGGTACATTTATAGAGATATTCAAATGGTTCGTGTAATTGTATATTTATCAATGATATTAATAATGAGTATATCCTGTTTTAATGTAATTGCTACGCTTATTTTGTCAATAAAAGATAAAAATTACGATATTGCACTAATTTATGCATTAGGAGGTCAAAATATTTTAATTCGACGTATATTTTTTTGGTATGGATTGATTATTTATATTATTTCTGGTGTTGTAGGTACTGGATTAGGTGTTTTTACTTCTTTTAAGTTAACAAGTTTGATTGCAATTTGTAACGATTTGATTGGAAATAAGATTTTATCAAAAGGAATCTATTTTATTAATTTTTTACCTGTTAAAATAAATGGGTGGGATATATTATCGGTTTTAGGCATAACATTATTACTCGGGGTAGTTACTAGTTGGTATACGGTTTTAAAAACAAAAAAAGTTGATTTATACAAAATGTTAAAATGAGAAATTACAATTGTGATCTTTTTTATAGAGCACAAAATTTATAATAATCTGTTTAATAATATAGTTGAGCTATAAATAAAACATGAATGTCCATTATAGATAATAGAATGTATGTTGTTAATATTGATAATTTGACAACCTTAATATTTATATTATATTGCATTGAATAATATTTCATATTCATATTCATAATTACGTGAATAATTTTTTATAAAAAATTATTTTATGGAATGAAAATTACGACATTTAGTCTAATGTCGTAGACCATATTTTGTAAATTTAATTAAATGTGTAGTTACCAATATTAATATTTATTTTTATTTTATTACATCTATCTGCTATAGAATAAATATAATAGTTGTATTAGATAAACGGTAAAATGATCGATTTTATCTTCGGCGGGACATGTTAATATAAGTGAAAATGACGGAATATTGATCTATCAAATTGATAATATAACATAATTATGTTATATTATCAATTTCTTTTGCCATTTCTGCTGCTAAACCTATATAATCAGTTGGAGTTATTTTTTGTAA
Source organism: Blochmannia endosymbiont of Camponotus sp. (assembly GCF_023586085.1). Taxonomy (NCBI): domain Bacteria; kingdom Pseudomonadati; phylum Pseudomonadota; class Gammaproteobacteria; order Enterobacterales; family Enterobacteriaceae; genus Candidatus Blochmanniella; species Blochmannia endosymbiont of Camponotus sp. Next base: position 661,632 of record NZ_CP097757.1, on the reverse strand, counting down.
GCGTATTTTTTCTGTTGTTGGTAATGGCAATGATTCGATAAAAATTTTTATTTTTTCAGGATTAATATCTGTATTGCCGATAAATTTTTTTGTATCTTCATAAGATTTATGAATATTATGTCGTCTCATAACTGTTTGAATAGCTTCGCTTAATATTATCCAATGTTTATTTAATTCACTTAATACGTATTCTTTATTAACTATCAATGTTTTTATACCTTTTAGTACGCTATGGTAGGCGATTAAAGCATATCCTATAGCCACTCCTAAGCTTCTTAAGACGGTAGAATCGCTTAAATCGCGTTGCCAACGTGATATTGGTAACTTGGCAGAAAAATGATTAAATATGGCATTTGCTAATCCTAGGTTTCCTTCAGAATTTTCGAAATCTATAGGATTTACTTTGTGTGGCATAGTAGAAGATCCAATTGAAATTTCGTTATTGCGTTGTTTGAAATAGTTGAGTGAAATATAACCCCATATATCTCTATTAAAATTTATTAAGATTGTATTGAATCGTGTAATACAGTCGGATAATTCAGCAATATAGTCATGTGGCTCTATTTGTGTTGTATACGGGTTATATTCAATTCCTAAAGATGTAACAAATTCTTTGCTGAATTTACGCCAATTTATTTCTGGGTATGCTACTGTATGAGCATTGTAATTTCCTACGGCGCCATTCATTTTACCTAAAATTTTTATTGATTTTAATTGATTAAATTGACGTATTAGTCGATATGCAATATTAGCCATTTCTTTTCCAATAGTAGAAGGAGTAGCAGGTTGTCCATGAGTTCTAGACAATAAAGGAATATCTTTATAATTAATGCTCATTTTTTTGATCTCATTAATAATTTGTTTCCAAATAGGTAATAAAACAGTTTTTCTAGCATTAGAAAGCATTAATCCATACGCAAGATTGTTAATATCATCTGAAGTGCAAGCAAAATGAATAAATTCACTTATTTTTTTTAAATTGGGTAATATACTTATTTTTTCTTTTAAAAAATACTCTATTGCTTTGATATCATGTTTAATAATTTGTTCTATTTCTTTAATACGTTCTGCATCTTTGATATTAAAATCAATCACTAATTTATTTAAAAACTCATGTTCGGTTTGTGTAAAGGGAGATATTTCTTTAATAGCTATTGTGTGAGCTAGTTTTTGTAACCAACAGATTTCGATTTGCACTCGAAATTTTAATAAACTGAACTCACTAAAAATACCACGCAAGGAATCAGTTTGTTTATAGTAACGACCATCGATAGGTGATACTACAGTTAAGGGTGACAATTTTATCACTTTTTTTCCTATTAAAATGAAATTAATGAAAGGCTTATAATTTGTATTATTTTTAAAAGTTGAATTCTTTATAAAAAAGAACATGCATATTTTATAGATCTTTTACATATATATTTATATGAAAAACTGTATTTTTATAATTATGAGTGATTATGTGAATAATATCATTAATATTAAAAATGTATCAAATAATTATAAAAAAATTGTAATTGATTATAGTCATAAGGATCGATTGTCAATAAATTTATATGAGTGGAGCTGTTAATGTTCGTGTTTAAATAATTTTATTTTTAGATAAACATTAGAAATATCTACAATATTTATGCATTTATAATGAAATTAAGTATGAAATATGATAATTATTTAGTTTTTTATAATTGTGGTAGAATTAAATATGTTTATTGATATGAAATTAAGATTTTTAATTGGTATTGTTTGTGTTTATTCAGGAGTAATAATTTTTAGATCTTAAGTAGTTATAAGGGATAGCTTTTTCAATAATTCCTCCGCCTAAACAATTTTCGTGTGAGTAAAACACTGCTGATTGCCCTGGTGTAATTGCCGATATTGGATTTTTTAAAATAACTTTGAGATTGTTGTTAAAAATTGGATATATATAGCATTGGACATCTGGATGTCTGTATCTAGTTTTTACTGTACAATGTAACGGTGATTTAAGCATATTTCTTTTTATCCATTGCACTTGTTTAGCGATGAACTCAGCAGACATAAGAAGCGGATGATGGTGTTCTTGTGCTGCGATTAACGTATTATTTTTTATATCTTTGTCTATTACGTACCATGGTTTCCCATTTCCTCGTTTGATTCCACCTATATTTAATCCTTTTCTTTGTCCCAAGGTATAAAATGATACTCCTTGATGTGTGCCAATTTTATCTCCATTTACATTAATTATCATTCCTGGTTGTATTGGTATGTAATTACTAATAAAATTTATAAATTTTCGTTTGCCAATGAAACAAATACCAGTGGAGTTTTTTTTATTTGCTGTAATTAAGTTTAATTCCTGAGCGATACTTCTAACTTGTGACTTATTTAATATTCCTATGGGAAACAAACATTGTTTAAGTTTTGTGTGACTAAGTGTATACAGAAAATAACTTTGATCTTTATTTTTGTCTAAACCACGCATTAGACAAGTTCCTTGATTAGTATCAATACGGCGTACGTAATGTCCAGTTGCAATAAAATCTGCGTCTAAATCTTTGAGCGCAAATTCTAAAAAACATTTGAATTTAATTTCTTTATTACAGAGTATATCAGGATTAGGAGTGCGGCCAATTCTGTATTCTTGCAAAAACACTTGAAATACATTTTCCCAATATTCTTTAGAAAAATTTACAGTGTGTAAGTATATACCCAAGTGATTACAGACAGAATGAGCATCTGATAAATCAGATGCTGATGCGCAATTTTCATTGCTGTCATCATCTTCCCAATTTTTCATAAATAATCCTTCTACTTCATATCCTTGTTGTAATAATATCCACGCGGATACGGAAGAATCAACCCCTCCAGACATGCCAACGATCACTTTTTTTTTACGATGGGTATGTAACATAATATTTATGATTAGATAAAATCTAAATTATTTGTATATGCACGATTTAATATTAAAGAAAATATATTATTTTAGTCATTTTATTATAAAAGCTAAATGGATAGTATTATAAATTTTGTTGCATAGCAAATTTTATATTTACAAAAACGTGACGATATAAATATATATATTAGTAACAATATATTAAATAATTTATACTATTTATGATTTAAATATTTAAAGATATATTTTTTAGAAAAAGTATTTTTATTTATATGCAATATGAATATCGTAATATTTATTTATATTTTATTACGATAACAACAGTGTTATTTAAGATATATTATCAGATAATTTATTTATTTTGCTAGCTCAAGTTGAGTACTATTATTTTATTAGTTATACAGATAAAGTACGATAGATTTATGTAACTTTTAAACACAATTAGTCGTTAAAAATATATGTAATGATTAGGGATCAGCGTAAATAATTTTATTTTTATTCAGGCGGGTGCTGTGTTGGTTAATTTTTTATATGTTTGTTATATCTTTATATTTATAGTATATAGATTATTTAATATATTTTATTTCATAAATATAGAGTATTATAATGTGAGTTGTATTTATGTATTAAAATAAAAATAGCATAATGGTAAGAATATTATTTTTTGAAGATGAATTATATTCTACACCTATTGATAAGGTTTATTATTTATTAAGGTAGCATGATATATTTTTTATAACTAAAAATAATATAAAGATATTTCCCAGTAATTTAAAATTTTTATGAAAAAAGTAGATAATTTACAAGGATTTATCCAGGTCAGAGCAGCACATCGCCGTGAGCTTATTGATGATTATATTGAGTTGATTTCAGACTTAATTCAAGAATGTGGAGAAGCGCGTCAGGTAGATTTAGCTTTACGATTGGGAGTAACACAACCAACAGTAGCAAAAATGCTAAAGAAATTGATTGCTTATTCATTAATTGAACATAAACGTTACCGTAGAGTATTGTTAACAGAACAAGGAAGACGATTAGCTGATGAAAATCATATACGACATGAAATTGTAAGAACGTTTCTAATGGATTTGGGTATTAATAAAAAAACTGCTCAAAGAGATTCAGAAGGTATTGAACATCATGTCAGTAATGAGACATTATTAGCATTTAGGCAGTTTTCTAAACGATTTAATAAATAATTAAATATGTATGTATTCATTAAGTTATTCGTCGTGTAATGTGTGTTGTTAAAATTTATCAAAATATGTGAGAATCATGTAGTATTTACATTTGTTTTTTAACATATCTAACTTATAGATGTACTATCTCCGTAACAAATGAGATGTTTTCTGCTGATATATAATAAAGCAATATTTTACTAATTTTATTGTAGATAATGAGTCATTGTTTAATTTGATAATATGTATTTTTTATATATTTTGTTTAAATGTATTTTGGTATTATAGGCAACTGATTTTTAAAACATAAAACAGTGTTTTGTTTCGTAATATTATGTATATATAATATATATATTTGATTGTAAAAATCATAAAATTATGAAGATATATATAATATGTTTAATTATTATTTTGCTGCTGACAACTTGTGTACAACAAAATAATAAAGAAAATAATATACGTACATCATCTACTAATTTAAGATGCAAAGAGATTGATTCCTCAAAACAAGTTATATCGTCAATATATAATGATTGTATTCATCGTTGTGCTATTAATTATGGAGTAGATGCGTCTTTAGTAAAAGCTATTATTCAAGTGGAATCTAATTATGATCCTACTGTGATTAGTAAATCTAATGCGGTGGGATTAATGCAGCTCAAAGCAGATACTGCAGGAAGAGATGCTTATCGTTTAAAAGGATGGAAGGGAGAACCTAGTGTTCATGAATTAAAAAATGCTGTTGTTAATATTGATCTTGGTACTGCTTATTTATCTATATTGCAAAAACAATTAGAAGGTATTATTAATTCAAGAACTAGACGTTACGCTGTTATTGTTGCTTACGTAAATGGTTTAAGTGCGTTGTTAAAAACATTTGCTATAGATCGTAGTTATGCCATTGAAAAAATAAATAAGCTTACTCCAGATCAGTTTTACCAATACATACAATCCCATCATCCATCCGTTCAGGCACAACGTTATTTATCTAAAGTTAACTCTATTTATATTAATCAGGATTAATCATAGATTTAATTTATAATTAATGCTTTATTTTTTATAAATTAATTTTTTCTAAATTTAGGTATATATCGATATATTTTTGCTACAATCATTATATTTGTATTAAATAATAAAAAGAAATTTAAATGATGCTTGATTGTTAGGAACTATATTAGTTTATAAAGCCATGGGATAAAATAATATTATAAATATAACAATGATCTATTATATTATTTAATTAAAAAAATTGTTATGAATATAAAAAAACTATATGTAAGTTAGATAAATAAGATTATTGGTCTCTCGGTAGAGATTTTAAAATTGTAGTATGTATATTGAGTTTATTGTGGTTTAATTATATTAAATATAAAGATTGTGATTTCGCGATATATATTTCATGATTAGTTAATTTCAATTAAATATTTGAAACATTATTTTTTATAAAAAATAATATTGTTTGTAATAATGATTATTAATTATATATTGATATTTTTAAATTTTAATAAAAAGGGAGGACTAGCTGTAATTTGATTAATTTTTTATGATATGTATAAATAGGAATTTTATTAAATAGTCGTTTAATTAGAGGAAATGTATATAAGCAGACTTACAAAGTCTTAGACTAACACTAGTAAGTATTAGTATACAACGGTTTTAACGTTAAATTTAGTTATTAAAATACATTATGGGTTCTATATTTTATGGTATTAGATCAACTAATTAGTAACTTAGAATTAAGTCTTTATAAATTAATCTATATCTGTGATTATACTATGCCATTTCAGTACATTGTATAGTACAGCCATTGCAATCTAATCCTGGTTCTGAATTAAAAGTACAAACATTACATGAGTTTATTTCTTTGCAACAATATAATTTTATATGGTCTTTTCTGGTATATAAATAAAAAAAGCCAATACTGAATAGGATTGTGATTATTGCTGTCATAGTCATCATATATTTTATATGAGTTTTTATATTTAGTAAAGCGGAAAATGGTAAGTTATTGTTTTTATCTATAGTTTTATGTATAGTAGAAGATAAGCATGGGGCTTCTTCATTTATTTTTTCTATAGTTAATTGGCTGTTTAGTTTTAATCCTCGTTTAGGTACAGTTATAACAGATGAAGGATCTAATCCAAAAGAGGTTAGAGTTTTTCGTATTAAACTAATTTGTTGGTTTAAGTTTCCGTTAGATGGCTCAAGTCCATAAGCTCTCCATACTATTGAAAATAAATGATCCCGAGTGACTGGAGTGTTGGAATCAATATTTCGTTGTCTAATAAGTTCTTCTAATACTCTTCCCGCAGAATTAGATAACTTTACTGATGTGTTAGAGTCAGTTAATGATGTTAAAATATATTCTGCAGTATCAAATATTATAGTTGATTGAACGACATATTTCATTTAGTTACTTCATATGAAGTGTATATGGATTAAGCAACGTTTATGTCAGCTGTTTATATATAATCTAAAATAATAGCATTTTTTATTCTTTAATCAATATATATAAAGATTACAAAACAGTATTTTTATTATTAAAATTTATTATTAACATTATGTTAATAATAAGATTATATCTTTTAACATTTTCATAATCTATTTTCAAATAATATAATAATATGCTATAAAAGTCCAGTACATTAGTACATGTATATTACTTAATAATAATATACATATGATATTATTGTGTATCGATACATATCGACGATATAAAAGTTATTTAATTAATTCTGATATTAAATTAAACAATATGTATGCATTAAAATTTTTAGTCAATTGTAATATAGCGAGTATTTAGGTTTTATTTATCTTAGGATAGTATTTTAATTTACATGGTTATATGCGTGCATAATGATTATTTTCAAGTATTATGATAGTTGAAGTAATTTAAAAATAGTATGCTTGTATGATGAGAGATATGTGTTCGAATTAATATAGTTTTGTATTATTGATTTACCTAGTGTTTTACCGAATAATGTTAAGTTGTAGCATGCATGTTGCAGTTGTTATATTAGTGTTTTTAAAAATCATTTAATAGCTGTGAGTATATATGATATATAGCATATTTTTCTATAATCTTAGAACATTAATTTATAAAATGTTATTTTTGATATGTTTTGATGTAATCATGATTACTCTTAATAACTCTCAAGCTAATTTGAATGATATGCCTATTGGGAATAGATCTAAAGATACCTTAATATCAGTATCCGATGATATACAAAGATTACCCACATTATCTCATCAAGTAAAAATACGTGATGAGATAATGACTATTATTTCATTAAAAAATTCTCCATTAATTTTTACCGCTTCTCCTGCAAGATCGTCGCAATCATTGTACGTAACTGATGTAGCTGATTATTTAAAAAATATTGCAGGGTTTACTGCTATTCGTAACGGAGGAGTTAATAATGAACCAGTTTTTCGTGGGATGTTTGGATCTCGGATACGTATTTTAATGGATAACGGCGAAATACTTGGTGCTTGTTTTTCTCATATGGATCCTATTAGTGCTTATATTTCTCCAGAAACTTTTGATATTTTGAATGTTATTAAAGGCCCACAGACGGTACTATGGGGTCCTGTAGCATCTGGAGCTACATTGCAATTCGAACGGTATCATCCTTGTTTTGATGAATCAAAAATTAAATTGCGCAGTAATGTAATGATTGGATCAAACAACAAAATAGATAAAAATATAGATAGTATTATAGGAAGTAAATACGGCTATCTTAGATTAATAGGTAATATTTCTCAGTCAGACGATTATTATGATGGCCATAAACATAGAGTATATTCTGCATGGTATAAATGGAACGCTGATGCAATTTTGTCTTTAAATGTAAGCGAAGATACACATTTAGAGATTAGTTTAGGGCAAGGTAATGGTAATGCAAAGTATGCTGTTAGATCTATGGATGGGTTATGTTTTGCTAGAGAAAGTTATGGAATGAAAGTAGAAACTACAGACATGATTAAAAAATTAGATAAAATTGAGTTTCAAGCTTGGCATAATTATGTAAGCCATACTATGGCTGATACTTTACCTAGTGTTATAAGATTATCTTTTAAAAAGTGTTGTGGTTTTAGTAATGATATCGAAAATAATGTTGATCGATTAATATGGGGTGTTCGAGGTATTGCGACAACACAATGGGACAACATTAAATGTTATAGTGGAGTAGATATGCAAGTTAATAAACACAGAGAACACGTAAAATCTCGTTTTAATTGGGATAAAGATATTGTGTCTCAAGATATTGGTATATTTACTGAATTAATTGCGAATTCATTATCAAGTAAAAGATTTGTTGGAGGTACGCGACTGGAATACAGTGTAGTTAATTTTAATAATTTTTCTAAGTACAAACGGTATAGTATTATATACCCTGCGGGATTTGTACGCTATGAGGATAATGTTAATCCGTTGTTATCGTATTATGTTGGTGTAGGAACAAGTTTTCGTTTTCCTGATTATTGGGAGTTATTTTCTAGTAGATTTAGTCAGAATATTAATAGCAGTATAGAAAATGTTTTAGAACTAAAACCTGAGAAGGTCGTTCAGATAGATATAGGAGCTAATTTTCAACATCTACAAACAAGTGGATGGATATCGTCTTATGCTGGATATGTTAAAGATTTTATTTTATGTAGTTATTATAATGATCATATATCATATGATGGTGGTATTAATCATACAGAAAACATTAATGCTAAGATATGTGGAACTGAAGTAGGATTAAATTATCAATTTAATGATTATTGGCGAACCGAAAGTAATGTGTCATGGTCTTGGGGCGCAAATGTAGATAATAATTGTTCTTTACCTAAAATTCCTCCATTGGAAGGTAGAGTAATATGTCAATGGATAAAAGGATGTTGCAGTGTTACTGCTGTGTGGAGATTTGTATTTCCACAATCTAATAATTTATTTCTTTCTCCAGCCTCTGTTACTTCCAAGAATATGTTATTGCATACGCGTGAAAATTATAATACTTCAGGATTTGGAACATTATCTACACATTTAGCGTGGACTAACTCTCGATTTTACAAATTGAGTATTGGCGTAGATAATTTGTTGAATCATCATTATAGGGAATATTTTAATTTGTATATACATAAACGGTTTGGATATCCTACCGGAACATTAATGTATGAACCAGGACGTATTTGGTGGGTTAAATTGGGGATAGCGCTATAAATAAAAAATGTAAAAAATCTTTTTTATATTGACAAAGTCAATGTGAGTCAATATTTAAAATTGATTAGTGTTTTATACATAAAAAATTATATTATTATTTTCTTGAATACGTATGTAAAAAATTTTTATTTACAGTGTTACTATTATCTGCTACGAAAAATAATTCTTCCTTTACTCAAATCATATGGTGTAAGTTCAACAGTTACTTTATCTCCTGTTAGTATTCGAATGTAATTTTTTCTTATTTTTCCAGAGATATGTGCTACAATGACGTGTCCGTTTTCTAGTTCTACACGAAACATTGTATTAGGTAAAGTGTCTAATACGACACCATGCATTTCGAAATTATCTTCTTTTGTCATTAGGTTCTCTATGAAATTAAATGATAATCTGAAATCTTATCATAAGATATTGGCTAATCAAGTGCTATACGCCAATTAACATTTTATATCTAAAAATTGTAAAAATAGTTATTCTTTATGTATCATCCTTGATAACGGTATTATTACTGTGGTTGTGTTATTATAATGACAGTATTTTACTGATAAATAAGAGTATGATACGATGTATTTTGTTTGTGATTAATAGGCGGTTGTGTGATGATTTTTATTTATTATGATTTTAAGTTGATCTTAATTGATAGTAGATAAGTATCGTTCAGCATCCATTGCAGCCATACAACCAGATCCGGCTGCGGTAATTGCTTGACGATAGCTGTGATCCATTACGTCTCCTGCAGCAAATATTCCTGGGATAGAAGTAGCTGTTGTGTTACCATTAGTACCAGACTGTACATGAATATATCCATTATTCAATATGAGTTGATCGCCGAATATAGAAGTGTTTGGATTATACCCAATAGCAATGAATACACCTTGAACAGTTATTGTGAGTTTTTTATCTTGTTGCATCATATTTGTTAAACGTAATCCAGTAACATTTGTACCATCACCCAGTATTTCTTCAACAACATGATTGAGGTGTAAAAAAATATTACCATTTTCCACTTTGTTCATAAGTCTGCTAATTAATATTTTTTCTGCTCTAAACTGACTACGACGATGAACAAGATGAATTTCATCGGCAATATTAGATAAATACAAACTTTCCTCTACTGCTGTATTGCCACCACCAATAACTGCAACAATTTGTTTTTTAAAAAAAAATCCATCACATGTAGCACATGAAGACACGCCTTTACCTCTATATTTTTCTTCAGAAGGAATGTTAAGGGCGCGAGCAGATCCTCCTGTACTTATGATTAAGGAATCACATGTATATTCATACATGTTTCCGCATAAATAAAAAGGATATTGCCTAAAATTTACTTTAATGATATGGTCAGGAATTATCTCGGTGTGTAAATGAATGGCATGTGCATTCATACGATTCATTAATATAGGTCCAGTAAGATTTTTAGGATCTCCAGGCCAATTTTCTATGTCTGTAGTAGTGTTTAGTTGCCCTCCTATTTCTAATCCAGTGATTAACACAGGATTTAAATTAGCTCGAGCCGCATAGATAGCTGCGGTATATCCAGCAGGACCTGTTCCCAATATAAGTAATTTGCAATGTTTTTTAATTATCGTCATGTGATGTACCTTATATAGTTCACTAATTTTATTTGATTGCTGCTTTACTTATATTGTATGCAGTACATTTACAACTCTTAAAATATCAAATTTTTTAAATTTTACGGCTAATAACAATATACCAACAATAATTCTGACATGTGGCTAGATAATTTTAATTTTTAAATAAGTTAAAAAGGCCATAAAAAACTATGTTTTTTCTTCACATAAAAACTTCTATAACTATCTGCAATGCATATACTATATAATACATTATAAGATGACATATATAATATGGCAAGTTTTTTGTAAAAAATTGAAAATACTTTTAATTTTTATTTAAGATATGAATGTTTGTTAAATATGCCGTATGTAGTGTTTAAATAATATAGCAAACTAATTATATTTTTTATAATTTGTATAAATTAGTATATTGTATATATATTTACTAAATATTAAATTTTTATACGAATTAAAAGATTATTTTTCTAAATTTAATAAAAATGTTAAATATATACAAATCACTATTAACATATATTGGCGACTTTTTAAGTAACAGAAGAGATATTTTGGTGATTAATTTTATATTTATTAGCGTAAGTGTAATTGTGTTATATTTAATTATAATATTAATCAGTTTTGATCCCTCAGATCCTGGATGGTTACAGACTATATGGGATGGGTCAATACATAACCTTGGAGGTATATTGGGAGCAAAACTTTCTGATTTTTTATTTTTTGTTTTTGGTGTTCCAGCTTATATGATCCCGTTGTTTATATTATTTTATATTTGGAAGGTGTATGCACAGGAGATTTGTGTTACTATTTTTGTGTTTTTCTTTAAATTAATAGGGATATTAATATTATTATGTGTGTGTTGTGGATTAACTAATTTGATTGTTGCTGATCTTTTTTATTTTTCTTCTGGAGGTATAGTAGGAAGTATAGTATGTGATTTTATTTTATCTTACAAAAAAATAACTTATCATATTGGTCTTATTTTGCTTTTTTTGATTGGAATCATTGATGTTAAAGTTTTTTTTAATCTATTTTTTAAGGTGATTACCAAAACTATTAAAAATCAATTATCTTTTTTTGCAGCTTATTTAAGAGTATTAGTTTGTTATGAAAAAAACTGTAGACAGGAATTTAATTATAGACAATTATGTATTAAGAAGCGTGTATGCCCATCAGTTTTTTCTTCTATACAAGAACCCAATTTTTTCAAAAAAAAACCGGTAAATCATTTATTAAATATACATATCATCCCTAATGTATCTGAAAATATTAATAGATCTATTAAACAATTTAATCCTGTTCTAAAAAACAATTTTTTCAAAAAAAGATATATTGCACTAATGAAAATATTTATCTCAAATTTCAATTTGATTGAGAATCTATTATCTTGCTTTAAATTACGTATAAATAAAGTAAGCCGCACGTACTATGTAAAAAAATATATAAATAGTATTTTTTTTGCGCGAAAAAGTTGTTCTGTAAGAATTAATAAATATAGCGATCAGGTTTTGAACAATTTTAAAATGTGTTCTATTGAAGAAAGAGAACAAAAAAATAATGTAGCATCGGTACAAAATTCAGATATGGTACATATTGATATAAAAAATAATCAGAACATAAAAAAACCTACGTTTGTTAATAAAGATACAATGCGACATATATCTTTGTTTGAATATACAGGAGCATCAATGGCACGGAGAAAATTATATCATGACAAACGAGTTTTTATGCTTCCAGATATAAATTTGTTAACTACATCTAAATCAGATAAAAATACGAATTTATTGGAATTAAAAAAAATTTCTCAATTGTTGGAATCCAAGTTAGCAGAGTATCATATTACAGCAAATGTAGCTAATATTATTCCTGGTCCAGTAATTACTCGATTTGAATTAAATTTATCACCAGGCGTAAAATCTTCAAGAGTTGTTAATTTATCACGTGACTTAGCACGTGTTTTATATACAGCTTCTGTTAGGGTCGTAGAGATAATTCCTGGCACTCCATATGTTGGTTTAGAAATACCTAATAAAAAGCGCAGTATAGTACATTTGGGGAATATAATAAGTTCAGAGCAATTTAGGAATACTAGCACTTTATTACCGTTAGTTTTGGGTACAGATATATCCGGACACCCTATGATCGTAGATTTGAAATCTATGCCCCATTTATTAGTTGCTGGAACTACTGGATCAGGTAAGTCTGTGGGAATTAATACTATGATTATTAGTATTTTATATAAGGCAATGCCAGAAGAAGTATGTTTTATTATGATTGATCCTAAAATTTTAGAGTTATCTATATATACAGGTATTCCTCATCTTTTAAAACAGGTTATTACTGATGCGAAAGAAGTTTATGAAGCATTACAATGGTGTATAAAAGAAATGGAGCGCCGTTATAAGCTGATGGCTATGATTGGTGTACGGAATTTAGAAAATTATAATAAACGTATAGAACAGTTTTATTCTAGTAAATATACTAAATATGACACTGTAAGCAAATTTATTAATGATAAGATAGCAACTTTTTCTGATGTTTTGGAAAAATTACCTTATATTGTGATTATTGTAGATGAATTTTCAGATTTGATAGCAATGACAAAAAAAGTAGAAGAGCTAGTGATTCGTCTAACACAAAAAGCTCGTGCCGCTGGAATTCATGTAATATTGGCGACACAAAGACCATCAGTAGATGTGATTACTGGATTGATTAAAGCAAATATTCCAGCACGTATAGCTTTTACCGTGTCGAGCAAAATAGATTCTCATACTATTCTTGGTCAGTCTGGAGCAGAATCATTGTTAGGTATAGGTGATATGTTGTATTTAGGGCCTGATTCTTCTATATCCACCCGAGTGCATGGTGCATTTATAGAAGATCAAGAAATATATGCGGTAGCCAATTTTTGGAAAAACCAAACGGCTGATTTATGATCTTTTAGTATACTAAAAGATCATATTATTATTATATATGTGGAATTGTTATATAAACGTAATCAACATACACATGTTATGCTGTATTATATTGTAATATATGTGGTGTATATTAATCGTGGGTATTTAATTAATTAAATATGATTAATCAAGTAATATATGCTGTTTTTTTAAGTATTATTATCATGATGCCAGCAATATCTGATGATACATCTGTTATTACATTGCGAAATCGTCTTAAAAAAATAAATGATTTTTATGCACGGTTTACTCAAAAAGTTATTAGTGCTAACAATGACATATTGTTAGAGGCTTATGGAGAACTATGGGTAAAGCGCCCTAATCTATTTCATTGGCATATGATATCTCCTGAAGAAAATTTTTTAATTTCTGACGGAAAAACACTTTGGTTTTATATTCCTTTTATTAAACAAGTTACTGCGTATTGGTTACAGAATTTTTCTGATAATATTTTTTTTATGTTATTTTCTGATAACAACGCGTATAAATGGGATAATTATAATGTCATTCAGCAAGGAGAATTTTTTTATTTAATACCGATACGTGATAATTGTAATTTACAAGAATTTAGAGTTAAAATAACTGACTGTGGTACAATTGAACAGTTTAGTGTGTTTGAAAAAAAAGACCAATATGTAGATTATTATTTGTTAGATCAAAATAATAATACAATTGATATAAAAAAATTTTATTTTGATGTTTCTAAAGATATTCAATTAGACGAGCAAAGAGAATAATATGTATTAATTAATAAATTAATATTTTGTTCAATAATTCTAAAATTATTATTTTTTATATAAAGATTGACAGTGTATGCGATACGTATAAGTAGAATCTTATTCTTAAGTTAATAAAAATTTGGCGTGTTTTACATATTAAGATTATGCAAAAAAATTTGTGATTTACTTTTAGTAATCAGTTAAACATTATCAATTTATAATAAAAATTATATAAAATTTATGATCTAGCGCATTTATAGTAATAGAGTTTGTTTAGTGATATATATTTATATGTACAAGGTTTTATTTAAAACCTTAATCGTGCGTGGTTATTCTGTATATTATGTTATTAATAGGCGATATAAGTTACGCCACTACTCAACGTGGTGGCGTAAAATTTTTATATGTTGATGTATTTATTATTTAATGAATATGTAGTAAAAGAATCTGAATTATTTATAAGTAAAAATATGTATCGTTTTATATTTAATTTATGTCTTTATTTAAAAGAAATTACATTTTTCTTATAAGAAAGGATAATTTTTTAAATAAAGAATACTAATTGTTATCATGGTGCGTAGCGTATATGTAAAAATTGATAAATAAATTATTTTTTATTAAAGATAGTGTCATTTTATATACGCAGAGTAAATAAGTAGATGATTTTTATCGTAGTAATTAAAAATAAACTATTGGATATTTTTATATCTGATGAAATAAATAGTGTGGGTTAAATATGCTGGATCCTAATTTATTGCGTAGTAATCTTGATGTAGTTATCAAAAAACTTGCTCGCAGAAAATTTATATTTGATACTGACAAATTTTGTCAACAAGAGAGTTTGCGTAAAATTTTGCAGAAAAAAACTGAAAGTTTACAGACTGAACGTAAAGTTAAGGCTAAAATTATAGGCATAGCCAAGATGCGTGGAGAGGATGTAGAATTTTTATGTCAAGAAGCATATGTTTTAGGAAAAAAATTAACTTCACTTAAATTAGAAAATAAAACATTACAAAAAATAATTAGACAGTATGAATTGTCTTTACCAAATATTCCAGATGATCAAGTACCTTATGGATTTAGTGATCAAGATAATTTAGAAATAATGCGGTGGGGAGAACCAGGGCAATATAATTTTCCATTACAAGATCATATGAAATTGGGTGTGTCAACTAATGGTTTGAGTTTTTCTGACGCAACGAAGTTAACTGGGTCGCGTTTTGTTGTAATGAAAGGACAAATAGCACATTTACACCGTGCTTTATCTCAATTTATGATAGATCTACATACTAAATCCCATGGGTATGAGGAGTATTACTTGCCATATATAGTAAATGAAATGTCTTTATATGGTTCAGGTCAATTACCAAAATTTTATGAAGATTTATTTCACATTCAGCATGTAGGATCTGAAACTAATTCTTATACCTTAATACCTACTGCTGAGGTACCGTTAATAAATTTAGTTCGTGACGTAATTCTTGATGAAAAAGAATTACCAATTAAGATGATTGCTCATACTCCATGTTTTCGTTCTGAAGCCGGCTCATATGGTCATAATACTCGTGGGTTAATTAGAATGCATCAATTTGATAAAGTTGAATTAGTGCAGATAGTTCATCCAGATAAATCTATGCAGATATTAGAAGAAATAACTGGTCATGCAGAACAAGTCTTACAATTACTTAAGTTACCATATAGAAAAATGTTGTTATGTACGGGGAATATTGGATTTTCTTCTTGTAAAACATATGATTTAGAAGTATGGCTTCCAGCATGCAATACTTATTGCGAAATTTCTTCTTGTTCGAATGTTGGAGATTTTCAAGCACGTCGTATAAGAGCACGCTATCGGGGACAGACTCATAGAAAAACGAAATTTTTGCATACTTTAAACGCTTCTGGAGTAGCAGTAGGTAGGGCATTAGCGGCAGTGCTTGAAAATTATCAATTAGAAGATGGACGTATAGCGATTCCTTCAGTATTGTATCCGTATATGAATGGGATAACACACATTAATTAAATGGACTTTTGCTTTATTTATAAAACTATTTTTAAAAAATTTTATGTTTTGTTGTTTTTATTAAAACTTGGGAAATTATATGTATATATTGTTTGTTATTGGTAATTAGGTGATTTAGGTATAATAGTAATTAAATATATGCATTATGTTTATGTGTTATATAGATATAAAGTGTAATTAACTATTTATAATGGAAATATTTTTGATATTGTTTGTTATGATAGTTTATTGTGAAGAATATTATTTTGTTAATTTAAGTATTTCTGATAACTCATTATATGAATAAAATATTTAATTTTAGTGCAGGTCCATCGACGTTACCAGAACAAGTCTTAAGACAAGTTAAAAAAGAATTATATAATTGGGACAACATGGGTGTATCTGTGATGGAAATCAGTCATCGTAGCACAGAATTTTTACAATTAATGCAAAACGCAAAACAAGATATATGTGATCTTCTCAACATTCCAGAAACTTATGAAGTGCTGTTTTGTCATGGCGGAGCTCGAGCTCAATTTTCAGCGATTCCTATGAATTTATTGAAAACATCTTCAGACAACGTTGATTATATAAATACTGGGTATTGGGCACACAGTGCAGCGATAGAAGCAAAAAAATACTGTGATCCACGTATAATTAATGTGTCTAATAAAAAAAATGGATTATATAATATTCAGTCTATATCTAAATGGGATATTTCTACAAATAGTATTTATGTACATTATTGTCCTAATGAAACTATTGATGGTACAGCTATATACGAAACTCCAAATTTTTCTGATAAAATAGTAATAGCAGATTGTTCTTCAACTCTATTATCGCGTCCGATTAATATAAGTCGTTTTGGTATAATTTATGCTGCGGCTCAAAAGAACATTGGTATAGCCGGTTTAACGGTAGTGATTATTAGAAAAGATTTATTGCAAATTCCTCATCGAAAAAAAATTCCTTCTATTTTGAATTATAAAATTTTAGCGGATAATTATTCAATGTTTAACACACCTGTGACTATGTCTTGGTACATTGCTAGTTTAATATTTAAATGGTTAAAGAAGCAAGGAGGATTAAAAAAAATTAATGAACGTAATCAAGAAAAATCAGATTTCTTATACAATGCTATTGATTCTAGTGATTTTTATTACAATAATGTTAATTTATCTAATCGTTCCTGTATGAATGTCCCTTTTTTTTTGAAAAATAATAATTTAAATGATCTTTTTTTAAAAGAGTCAACATGTTTTGGATTACGTGGGCTACAAGGACATAGAATAGTTGGAGGTATGAGAGCATCATTATATAACGCCATGACATTAGAAGGTGTACAAAAATTAGTTGAATTTATGAAATTATTTTCTGAAAAATATAGTTAAATTAGATGTATAGAGATGTTTTGCACAAATGCATCATGTGTTTAATATAATTGGTGTACATGCTTGTTATCAAACGATAAACGAACTATTAATTTTTTAAATTAAATCTAATTTTGTATAAATAAAAGTTGGTTAAATGTGAATAATTTTATTAAATTAGCTCCTATCAAGAAAATACAGGGAAGTGTTTATCTTCCTGGTTCCAAGAGTATATCAAATCGAGCGTTATTGTTGGCAGCTCAATCTATAGGTACTACTAAATTAATTAATTTATTGGATAGTGATGATGTACGTTGTATGTTAGATGCGTTACGTGAGCTAGGGGTAATGTATCGTCTGTCAAGTGATAGAAAAAATTGTGAGATTAATGGTATTGGTGGCGCGCTGCAAGCAAAAAGCAATAATCAATTAGTTTTATCTTTGGGTAATGCTGGAACTGCTATGAGACCTCTTATTGCAGCATTGTCTGTAAAGCCACAGAATGTTATTCTTACTGGTCATCCTCGTATGAAAGATAGGCCTATTTTGCATTTAGTAGAGGCTTTAAGACAAGGAGGAGCATATATTGATTATATGGAACGAGATAATTATCCTCCCGTGCGTTTATGTGGAGGATATTATGGAGGCGAAATTTCTATTCAAGGAAATATTTCTAGTCAATTTTTATCATCTATTCTTATGATGGCTCCATTGGCTCCTCAAGATACTTATCTTAAGGTAAAAGGCGAATTAGTATCCAGACCTTATATTGATATTACTTTGTCTCTTATTAAAAATTTCGGGATCAATATAGAGCATGATGAGAATTATCGTATTTTTTATTGTAAAGGAAATACAGTATATCGATCACCTGGAAACTATTTAGTGGAAGGAGATGCTTCGAGCGCTTCTTATTTTTTGGCAGCTTCAGCTATCAGAGGAGGGACTGTTCGAGTTATAGGTGTTGGGAAACATAGTAAACAGGGAGATATTTATTTTGCTAATATATTAGAAAGGATGGGAGCAAGGATTTCGTGGAACGATAATTATATCGAATGCACTCGTGGATCTGATCTTAATGCCGTTGATTTAGATGTTAATGATATTCCTGATGCAGCGATGACTCTTGCTACTACCGCATTATTTGTTAGTAACGGTCCTACAATATTACGTAATATTTATAATTGGAGAATTAAAGAAAGTGATCGACTGACTGCGATGGCTACTGAATTGAGGAAAATAGGGGCAAAAGTAGTGGAAGGTTATGATTATTTAAAAATCACTCCTCCAATTAAAATAAAATCGGCTTATATTAATACTTACAACGATCATCGCATAGCGATGTGTTTTTCTTTAGCAGCATTATCAGATGTTCCTATAGTAATTCATGATCCTCAATGTACATATAAAACTTTTCCTAATTTTTTTATGCAATTATCTAGTATAAGTATATTGCGGTAATGTTTTATATGGTGTACGGGTGTATATATAAAAATATTTTATGTATATTAGGATTTATGATTATTAAGTTTTATTAAAATATATGAAATGCAATTTCATTATGATAAATATTTTTTGCTATAAGGAGATCGTATGTGAACAACATGTTTCCGGTTATTACTATTGATGGTCCAAGTGGAGTAGGTAAAGGAACTTTATCTAGAAGGTTAGCAAAAATTCTTAGATGGAATTTATTAGATTCAGGAGTTATTTATCGAATTTTAGCGTTAGTGGCTTTAGAAAATAAAATTGATATTAATCATGAAGAAAAAATAGCAGTGCTTATTGATACTATACAAATAGCTTTTATAAATAATAAAAATAGATTTGTAATATTATTTAATGGCAAGGAAGTTAAAAAAAATATTTTTACAGAAAATATAGGAAATTATGCATCTAAAATTGCTACTTTTTCCCAAGTACGTAAGAATTTGTTAACATATCAACGTACATTTTGTCAGTATCCGGGTCTTGTTGCTGATGGACGTGATATGGGCACAGTAGTTTTTCCGAACGCAGAATTAAAAATTTTTCTTTATGCTTCTTTTAAGGAAAGAAAGAGTCGTAGGTTGCATCAGTTGCATAAAAAAAGTTTTAATGTTAATTTTAGAAACTTACTATCACAAATAAGAGAACGAGACGAACGTGACTATAACCGAAAATTAGCACCGTTGATTCCCGCGATTGGTTCATTGATGTTAGATTCAACTCATTTATCTGCAGAAGAAGTAAAAGCTAAAGTACTTATGTATATTAGAGAGAGTCTAGTATTATCATCAACAGTGCTATATAATACTACTCATAATCAAGGATAGTGATGAGATATTTGTTATAACGTCATCAAGAATGGATACATGATGGATGTTAATTAAAAGTTGAAGATTATAAAGATGACAGAATCATTTGCTCAGCTATTTGAAGAATCTTTAAAAAAAATAGAAACTTGTCCTGGATCTATTGTTCGTGGGGTTGTAGTTTCTATTTCTAAAGATATTGTGTTAGTCGATGCAGGATTAAAATCAGAATCTGCTATTCCTATCGAGCAATTTTATAATTCTCAAGGAGAATTAGAAGTTTCAGTGGGTGATTATGTTGATGTTACATTGGATGCGGTAGAAGATGGATTTGGAGAGACTGTGTTGTCTCGTGAAAAAGCTAAACGTTATGAATCTTGGTTATTATTAGAACAGGCATATCAAGAAATGACTACCGTTACGGGAATTATTAACGGTAAAGTAAAAGGAGGGTTCACTGTTGAAGTAAACGGGGTGCGCGCTTTTCTTCCTGGTTCTTTAGTAGATGTGAAACCGATACGTGATGCTTCATTTTTGGAAGGACAAGAGTTTGAATTTAAAGTAATTAAATTAGATCATAAACGTAATAATGTTGTAGTATCTCGTCGCGCTGTGATTGAATCTGAAAATAGTGTTGAACGTGATCAATTGTTAAACAAATTACGTGAAGGAATAGAACTTAAAGGGATAGTTAAAAATTTAACTGATTATGGTGCTTTTATCGATCTAGGAGGAGTAGATGGATTGTTACATATTACTGACATGGCATGGAAACGTGTTAAACATCCTAGCGATATAGTAAATGTTGGAGATGAAATTATTGTCAAGGTATTAAAATTTGATCGAGAACGGATTCGTGTGTCTTTAGGCCTGAAGCAATTGAGTGCAGATCCATGGACAGCAATTATTAAACGTTATCAAGAAGGAAATAAATTAATAGGAAAAGTGACGAATTTAACTGATTATGGGTGTTTTATTGAAATTGAGGGTGGAATAGAAGGATTGGTGCATGTATCTGAAATGGATTGGACTAATAAAAACATTCATCCTTCTAAGGTAGTAACGATAGGGGAATCTGTTGAAGTGATGGTGTTAAACATTGATGAGGAGCGTCGAAGAATTTCTTTAGGATTAAAACAATGTAAAGTTAATCCATGGCAGAAGTTTTCAGATACCTATAACAGAGGTGATCGAGTTATGGGGAGAATAAAATCGATTACTGATTTTGGAATTTTTATAGGATTAGAAGGAGGTATTGATGGTTTAGTGCATCTTTCTGATATTTCTTGGTATTTATCAAATGAAGAAGCTGTAAATAAGTATAAAAAAGGTGATGAAATAATGGCTGTGGTCCTACAAGTAGATGCTGAACGGGAACGCATTTCTTTAGGTGTTAAGCAATTAACAGAAGATCCTTTAAATACCTATTTGGTTGTTCATAAAAAAGGGAGCATAGTATCTGGAAGAATAATTTCTATAGATGAAAAGGGGATAACTGTAACATTGGGTGATAATTCTGTAATTGGATATTTATGTGTGACTGATGCATCACATAACAAGTCTGTTGATAAAAGAATGTATGCTACATTACATGTAGGAAATGATATACAAGCAATATTAGATGGAGTAGACCGAAAAAATAGGGTTGTTACTTTATCTGAATATCATATACATGATTTAAATAAACAACCAGAAGTAAATATTGTTGGGCATCATAGAAAAGAGAAAGATAAAGATTTTTCTAATGTTATGGTAGAGGCATTTAAAGCAGCAACTAAAAGTGAATAATTATTATATTGTGAGTATTTTTTCGTATATATGTTAATTTATTAGTTTACTTACATAAAGGAAGATATCAGTAAATAATAAATATAAAAAACAAGTGAAAATTGTAGTTATATATATGAAATATTTTACGTATACATTTTATATATGATTATAATAAGAATATTCAATAGGAAGTAATAAATATGTATAGATATGGTAGTGTTTATATTTTAATATGGTGTATTTTATAAGAGTTTATATTGGAGATATTTGATAAATTTTAAACTGTGTTATATCTATCTGTGTTTATCTTAAGTAAGATTTACTTGTATGTTTTAGTATATAATGAACTCTGGTTTCAGGGACATAAATGTCGCAGTACAATAAAAATTATTCTTCTACTTGGCAAACTTTTCGTCGTCTCTGGCCAATAATTTTTCCTTTTAGGGTAGGGTTAGTTGTTGCGACTATTACTTTAATTTTAAACGCAACAAGTGATGCTTTAATGTTAGCCTTATTAAAACCTTTACTTGATGATGGATTTGGAAGAGCTAATAGAGATGTATTTGTATGGATGCCACTAGCTTTAGTTGGATTAATGGGTATTCGTGGGTTTAGTGGGTTTGCGTCTACTTATTGCATATCCTGGGTATCTGGAAAAGTAGTAATGCAGATGAGACGTGCATTGTTTAAGCATATCATGAATATGCCGGTTTCGTTTTTTGTCAAACAATCTACCGGTACGTTGGTATCTAGAATTACTTATGATTCTGATCAAGTGGCTTCTTCTTCTTCTGGAGCTTTAATCACTGTTATTCGAGAAGGGGCATCTATTATTGGTTTATGCATCATGATGTTTTATTATAGTTGGCAATTATCATTAGTGTTGGTATTAATTGCTCCAATAGTGTCTGTCACTATTAAAATCGTTTCTTATAGATTTAGAGCAATCAGTAAAAAAATGCAGAGCGCTATGGGTCAGTTAACTAGCAGCGCTGAACAAATGCTTAAAGGACATAAAGAAGTATTAGTATTTGGAGGACAACACACGGAAAAAGATAGATTTAATCATGTAAGTAATTGCATGAGACAGCAAAGTATGAAGATGGTACAAACTTCATCTATTTTTGATCCATTGATCCAATTTGTTGCATCATTAGCATTAGCGTGTGTACTGTATGCAGCTAGCATTCCAAGTGTTATGGAAATGCTTACTGCTGGAACTATTACTGTTATTTTTTCATCTATGATAGTTTTGATGAAGCCATTGAAGTCTTTGACTAATGTTAGCGCTCAATTCCAACGTGGAATGGCCGCTTGTCAAACTTTATTTTCTATCCTGGATTTAGAAACAGAAAAAGATCAAGGAACACTTAATATTAAACGAGTAAAGGGACATATTGTTTTTGACAATGTTACTTTTTTTTATCCTGATAAAAGCACTCCATCGCTTTATAACATTAATTTTACTATTGAAGCAGGGAAAACTGTTGCTTTGGTGGGGCGGTCTGGTTCTGGAAAATCTACTATCGTAAATTTGTTAACTCGTTTTTATGATATAGACAAAGGACGTATATTGCTCGATGGTTTTAACTTAAATGATTATAAACTCTCTTCTTTACGTAATCAAGTAGCTATAGTATCTCAACATGTTCATTTATTTAATGATACTATCGCTAATAATATAGCATATGCACGTAAGAATGTTTATTCTAGAGAATCCATTGAAACTGCAGCTCGTATGGCATGTGCTATGGATTTTATTTCTAAAATGAAAAATGGATTGGACACTATCGTAGGCGAAAATGGTATTTTGTTATCCAGCGGACAACGTCAACGTATTGCTATTGCACGTGCTTTATTAAGAGATTGTCCGATTTTAATTTTTGATGAAGCTACTTCTGCTTTAGATTCAGCATCAGAGTATGTTATTCATAAATCACTCGATACGTTAAAAAAAAATAGAACATCATTGGTTATAGCACATCGCTTATCTACTATTGAAAACGCAGATGAAATATTGGTGATTGAAAATGGTTATATTATAGAACGTGGTGTACATAAAGTTTTAATACGTCACCAAGGGATTTATGCTCAATTATATAGATTACAATTTTCTTAATGTTTGCTTGTATTTGGTTTAGGTCATCATTGTGTTATTTATTTTTGTTACCATTTTCTTGGTTATATGGGTTAGTAAGTACGCTTAATCGTATTAGTTATCAGTATGGATGGCGTAAAGTATATAGATTTTCGGTGCCAATAGTAATTATAGGAAATGTAACAATTGGAGGAAATGGGAAAACACCAATGGTATTATGGTTAGTGGAACAGTTGCAACAGCGTGGTTGGCAGGTTGGAGTTGTTTCACGGGGCTATAAAGGTAAATCGAAGCATTACCCAGTTGTTATTAATATGAATACTCACAGTAATGAATGTGGTGATGAGCCTATGCTGATTTGGAAGCGTACTGGGGTTTTAGTAGCGGTTTCTCCGAAACGTGCTGATGCAGTTTCTGCGTTATTACAAATACAAGAATTAGATATCATAATAAGTGATGATGGACTGCAACATTATGCGCTCTTCAGAGATATAGAATGGGTAGTAGTTAATAGTTTATTTCGATTTGGAAATGGTTGTTGGTTACCAGCGGGTCCTATGCGTGAGCGAATGAACAGACTGCATACAGTACAAGCAATTATTGCAAACGGATCCAAAGAAGATATGCGTTCTGGAGAGATACTAATGCAATTATATCCTAGTATTGTAATAAATATGTTAACAGGAGAAAGTAGACCTCTTAATTTTTTGAACAATGTTGTGGCTATAGCAGGAATCGGATATCCTACACAGTTTTTTGGTACTTTACAAAATTATGGCATTACTCCTGTTAGAACAATTTCATTTTCTGATCATCAGATATATTATGAAAAAATGTTAACGTCTTTGACTAAAAAAGATGAAATATTATTAATGACTGAAAAAGATGCAGTTAAATGCTTAGATTTTGCTCATAATAACTGGTGGTATGTACGTATGGAGGTTAAAATAAATAAAATAGATACAGACAATTTATTATGTACGGTAGAGGATAAGATTAGGTACTATAAAGATTTTAATTCCAACATATAGAGTGGCCTGTGGTGATATTTGTCAATGACATAGTCACTCTATATGTTGGAATTAAACAAATATATTACATATTGAGGATATAAATGTGTTTGTGTATATGGTGATATAAATTATTGTAATGGTAATGAGTTATTTTTTATTTTTAAAATAAATGTATGCAATAAAGGTATATAAAACGCGTGAAAAATTAATATTTGGTAGCATCAATATAATATTATGAAGAGATATTGCTTATTAAGCATAATTGTGTGCCCTATATGCTATTCAAAATTATATTTTGATTTAGAACAAAAAGAGTTGATTTGTAACGTTGATAACCTAGCTTTTCCGATGCGAAAAGGCATTCCAGTTCTTTTAAAAAAAGATGCTCGTAATATTATGTCACAAAAGGATTAAAAATGAATTTTGTAGTCATTATACCTGTCCGATTTTTTTCGACACGTTTTCCAGGAAAAGCATTGGCAGATATTCACGGAAAACCTATGATTGTTCGTGTTATGGAAAAAGCTTTAGATTCTGGTGCTGATAAAGTAATTGTCGCTACTGATAGTGTTCGTATAGCGCAAGCAGTCGAATCAGAACAATCTGAAGGAGAAGTATATTTGACGCGTTCTGATCATCAGTCAGGAACTGAACGTCTTGCAGAAGTAGCTGTTAATTATAAATTTCCAGACAATCAAATTATCGTGCATCTTCAAGGTGATGAGCCTTTAATTTCCCCTATTATGATTCGTCAAGTTGCTAATACTTTAGATTCGGTTAGACTGACTACTGGTATGGCTACTTTAGCAACATCGTTGAATTCTTTAGAAGAGGCATGTGATGATAATGTTGTTAAAGTTGTCATAAATATGAACAACAATGCTCTTTATTTTTCTCGTTCTATGATTCCATGGAATCGAGGATACTTTGATAATCATCCAGATAGTAGGCCATCTAGAGTTTTATTGCGTCATATCGGTATTTATTCATATCAAGTTAATTTTTTGTATCATTATATTAAATGGACTAAAAGCCCATTGGAGCAGCTGGAGCAGTTAGAGCAGCTTAGAGTACTATGGCATGGAGAAACAATATATGTATCCGTAACTGATAACGTGTTTAATATTAGTGTAGATACCCCAGAATCATTGAGACGTGTTAACATGTTATTTGGAAATGAGATGAAATAAACTTTCTTATAATTAGCAACAATATTATATTTAATAATCATATAATAAGATATATTTTAAATTATTTTTAAATGAAATAAGTAAGATTTTAGATATTTTATTTATTATTTTTATTTTCACATTATTACTAATGTCTTAGTTGGTCAGTAAATACTATTAATAATAGTAAATATAAAGACGCATATTTTTAATGTGGGTATTAGATTCTATGAAATGTATGAGTAATTTTTATTAGTTGTAATGTAAAAATATTAGATGTTATATAGTACTGTATTATTAAGAATCATTAATGTGTTCATTTATGTTAATATGGGGTATAAAAACACCATCATGCAGCAAAAATTACGTTTAGTAGTAGGAATATCAGGTGCATCTGGAGGTATTTATGGAATTCGCGCGTTAACAATTTTAAAACAATGTAATCTAAATGTAGAATCTCATCTTATTGTTACTCGAAATGCATTGATTACATTACAGCAAGAACTACAGATGAACAAACAAGCTATATATGAATTAGCAGATGTTGTTCATTTTCCGCAAGATATGGGAGCGTCAGTTGCTAGCGGATCGTATCCAACTTTAGGTATGTTAATTGCCCCATGTTCTATCAAGACTATGTCAGAAATTAGTTCGGGAATGACGTCATCACTAATTGGTCGTGTTGCAGATGTAACATTAAAAGAAAAACGTAGATTAGTATTAATGATTAGGGAAACTCCATTGCATTTGGGACATTTGCGTACAATGGTTAAATTAACAGAATTTGGGGCAGTAATTATGCCACCTGTTCCTGCGTATTATGTACATCCAAAAACTATAGATGATATTGTTGGCTACACTGTGACAAGAGCTCTAAATCTATTTGGAATTGATACCAATATTTCTTCTATTTGGTTAGGGATCAAACATTAAAATCATGATAACTTTCCGATTATATTGAATTAAATATTATCGATATATGAATAAACAGAAGTTGATAATATTTATACGATACTGATAATTCAGGTTTAAAATTTTTAAAAAATAAAATTAGTTCAATAATTTATAAAGCATCAATTTTAATTTTTGGTATTAAAGCTATCATCACTGTCGTCTGTTGTATCACCATCTTCGCTAATAGATGACGAAGATTGGTTAAGATTTAATTTAAAAAATATTTTCGCCATATCACTGTTAGGGAAGTTAGTTTTTTTGCGTTCTGATATGACATTTTCAAGTTTAGTTATATGTTCTGTAGTACCTATTGAAGAAAATTTAGATTTTTTGTGTATTGATAAGCGCTGTGATAAATCATTATTTGCATTAAATTCAATATCAGAATATTCTGGAAAAGTATTATCATGTGTTATGTGATATTCATCGTTTCTTGAGAAATAAGTTTGGTCTTCCTTGTTCAAAGGAATTGAGTAAGACGAAGATGATAACAATGTAGTATTTGGCGTGGAAGATGCCATCGCTGCAGTTGTTGGTTGTTTTTCTGAAAACAGAACAGGAATTGGAGGGGGAGGGGGCGCTGGAAATACAAAATCATTTTGTATCTCATTTAGATTTTTAGGTTTTTCTGTTGTAGTATCATTTTTTATAATGAGATTGGGAATTGATGTATTGTCTTTAAAATTATGATGATTTTCTTTGTTCATTAACGAATGTTTTATTGTATTCTCTGTAACATTGATTCCGGAATCATTATTATCAGTAATAGCAGAGATATTATTTTGTTGTGTATTAGATGGTTTTTTATGTGAAAAATTTTTTACTAGAATGTGTATATTTTGTTTTTTTTGTTTCTGATCATTTTGGGTTGTATCAGTAATATATGAAATAAAAATGTTGTCTTCTTTAGTGATAGGATGATTAGGTAAATAAAGCGCATAGGTATTATTTGTTATTGGAATAATATTACCTCCTTGATTTTGTAATAAATTAAAATTCCATTGCGCAGATTTATCATTATGATCGTTAGTTTCAATTATTTTAATTTCCCCGGGATAGCCTGTTATTTGTTGAGCATATGACCATGATTTTTCATTACTGTGACTAGTAAGAAGCATGCAATTATTGTATTGAATTACAGTAGGTATAAATGGTTGTATTATGGTATCAAGATATTTCGATAGGGATGTATTATTTTTATTCGTATACTGTATTTGTTCTGAAATAGGAGTACCAAATTGGTAGTCAATTAATATTTGACAAATAGTATTATAATATTTTTTATTCATAAAAACGTTATTTATATTAAAACCTAATATTGGAATGGGTTTATAATTTAGATCTAATGATAAACAATTTTCATTATTTTTTGTATTAAAAATTTTTTCATATTTTTTATCATAAAAAAGTCGTTCTAATTTTATTTTTCCAGTAAATTCTAAAAAATATGGAAATTTAATTTGAACATGCATTTGATAACCACTGTTTGGGTTTTTTATATCATATTGTTGTAATGATTTTTTAGAAGTAAAAATATTGTCTAAATTATAGTAATTACTTAGCATGAATGATGTATTACGCAGCCAGTATTCTACACCGAAATTAATTGAGCATGGTTGGTTGCTTTGATTAGAAATAGGGCAATGATATAAGGTATTGCATCCAATGGCATGTTTGTTGTTATATAGCCGTCTTTTACCTCCTCCAAAATTTAAAATCTGTTTTGATAAAAGATTATGTACTCCTAATTGCATAAAGGATAGATTTTCTTGATATATATTATGTTGCACTCGAAATGAATGAAATACGTTTATTGAATCATTTTGTAATTGTATTTTGGATCTATAGACAGAAGAAAACGGAGATTTATAGTTATAATGACTGCGAACATTTGGTTTATGAATTGTATAGGGATAAATGTTCAGAGTGTTATGTTTATGATCATCATACGTATATAATTTCATTTTTTGTTGATATGAATCAATTTGAAATATACTGTCGCTGATATTAAATTTAGTACGGTTTTTGAGTATGTCACACCAAGCGATTTCATTATATATAAGCGCTTGTAATATTACTCCCAGGATAATAAAAATAAACATTTTTAAATTTTAATATTAATTTGGTGTATTTATATACATAAATAATGTATTTTGTATGTTAATTTTAATTTTATTATTTTAAATAAGTGATAATATGTCTAAATTTATAAAATTAATAAAATTTGGTTTTAAAATCTAAACTTTAAAATAATACCATTAATAATTTATATAGTGTAAAAATTAGTACATATTTTTGAGATTAATATAAATGAATTGATGAGTTTATAGTTAAAAGCTATTATTATGACGGTACGTATAGAGAAAGATACACTAGGCACAGTATTAGTATCAAATAATCGGTTATGGGGAGCCCAAACACAACGCGCATTAAAATATTTTAATATTTCTAATGAAAAAATGCCTTGTTCATTGATAAATGCATTAGCACAAATTAAACGTGCAGCGGCACAAGTAAATCGTGATTTGGGGCTATTAGATTGTAAACGAGCTCAAGCGATTATTCAAGCTGCAGATGAAGTACTGTCTGGAATACATAAAGATGAATTCCCGATATCTGTTTGGCAAACCGGATCTGGAACTCAAAGTAATATGAATATGAATGAGGTTTTGGCTAATCGAGCTAATGAATTATTGAGTAATGAACATAAGATAAATAATAAATTTGTTCATCCAAATGATCATGTCAATAAAAGTCAAAGTTCAAACGATGTTTTTCCTAGTGCAATGCATATTGCAGCAGTAGTGAATTTAAATGAGCAGTTAATACCCAAAGTAAAAATATTACAAAAAACTCTGATTGATAAGTCTGTTAAATTTAATGATATTATCAAAATAGGACGTACTCATCTTCAAGATGCTACTCCGTTGACTTTGGGGCAAGAAGTTTCTGCTTGGGTATCTATGTTGAGGAATAGTGTAGATCATATAGAAGTTACTATTCCTTATCTATGTGAGTTGGCATTGGGAGGTACGGCAGTGGGTACAGGTATTAACGCTCATCCGGAATATGCTAAACGTATTGCTGGTGTTTTATCACTTATTACTAAATACAATTTTATTAGCGCACCAAATAAATTTGAATCGTTATCAACATGCGATGCATTAGTGCATAGCCATGGTTCTTTGAAAGGTTTAGCAGTTTCTATGATGAAAATTGCTAATGATGTGCGTTTATTATCTTCTGGTCCTAGATGTGGTATAGGTGAGTTAAGTATTCCTGCAAATGAACCAGGCAGTTCGATTATGCCTGGAAAAGTTAATCCAACTCAATGTGAATCTATGACTATGCTATGTGCTCAAGTTATGGGGAATGATGTTAGTATAAATATTGGTGGGTCATCTGGGCACCTTGAGTTAAATGTATATAGGCCATTAATTATATATAATTTTTTGCAATCAGTGCGCTTGCTATCAGATGGCATAGATAGCTTTCATAGATATTGTGCTATAGGAATTCAACCGAATCATCAACGAATTGCAGAATTGCTTGATAGTTCGCTTATGTTAGTTACTGCATTGAATCCTTATATTGGATATGATAAAGCAGCGGAAATTGCTAAAAAAGCACATGTGGAAGGGTTAAGTTTAAAAGAATCTGCATTGCAGTTAGGTTATGTAAATGAAAAACAATTTGATGCATGGGTTTGTCCTAAAAATATGACTAGTTCTTCTAAAATCTTATAAAACCGTCATTGTGGGTGATAATGATATATAAGATTTAATTGACGGTAAGTTTATGTATTGCTTTATAAAATAATATAAAGGAACGAAGTTCCATTAATGAATCGTATTAAACGTTATCAAATTTTGTGTAAATTGCGAGATAATAATACAGATCCAGTTATAGAATTAATTTATCGATCGGAATTTGAATTGTTAATCGCGGTGTTACTTTCAGCTCAAACAAGCGATGTTCAAGTTAATAAAGTGACAAAGAAGTTGTTTCAAGTAGCTAATACCCCAAAGGGTATGCTACGACTTGGTTTAGATGGAGTAAAAAATTACATTAAATCTATTGGGTTGTTTAACACTAAAGCTAAAAATATTATTGAAACTTGTCATTTGTTAGTAAAAAATTATAATAGCACGTTACCATCAAGTCGCGTTGGATTAGAATCTTTGCCTGGAGTTGGGCGTAAAACTGCTAATGTTGTTTTAAATTTAGTTTTTGGTCGGCCTACAATTGCAGTGGACACACATGTGTTTAGATTTTGCAATCGTAGTTGTTTTGCTTCAGGAAATAATGTTTTGTCTGTAGAAAAGAAATTGTTATCGGTAGTTCCAAAAGAATTTAAAAATAAATGTCATCAGTGGTTAATGTTACATGGCAGGAGGATTTGTCGAGCTAAACGTCCAAATTGCTGTATTTGTATAATTAAAGATTTGTGTGAGTTTAAAGAAAAAATATGATCTACATGTAGAAGATATACATCCATAAAAATCATCGATGGGATGAGGTTATAAACTTTTAATATTTTTAACAAAAATATAAATTTGATTACGCATTAATGTACTATTGTAAGTTGTTTATTCCCACTTGATTAAACAATAGTGTTTTTTTCCGCGCCTTAATAAAGTAAACCGATCATATAATCTATCAGTAGCATGAAAAACATATTCTGTTTTTAATTGTTTTTTTGAGTTTATGGTAATGCTGCTGGACATGATTAATTCTCGTGCTTGCGCTCGAGAAGATACTAAGTTAGATTCTACCAGTGCTTGTTGTAATGTAATCCCTAGTTTAAGTAGCACAGCTGGTACGCCGTCTTGTAATAGTTGTTCGAAATCATCTAAAGTTAGTTTATGTGTTTGTCCTGTGAAAAGATTGTTAGTAATATTTTGAGCAGTTTTCAATCCTTCTTTTCCATGAACTAATTGGGTAAGTTTTTCTGCTAATATAGCTTGAGCTTGTGGTTTTGAATGACTAATACTATCTTCTTGTTTTAATATGTTAATTGTATCTATGTCTATATTGGTAAGGAGCGTAAGAAAATGATATACTTCTTTATCGGAAGAGTTAATCCAATATTGATAAAATTTATAAGGACTAGTTTTTTTTCCGTCTAGCCATATTGTATTTTTTTCTGTTTTTCCAAATTTAATATTATCAGATTTAGTAAGCAAAGGAACAGTAAGTCCGTAGGTAGTACTTTTATACATGCGACGTATTAAGTCGATTCCTGATACAATATTCCCCCATTGATCAGAACCTCCAATTTGTAGTATTGCGTCGTAGTTTTTGTACAAATGAGCAAAATCGTAACTTTGTAATAAATTATAGGAAAATTCAGAATAAGAGATTCCATAATTGTTTTTTTGTAATCTTTTTTTTATAGAGTCTTTGTTAATCATTTTATTTACAGAAAAAAATTTTCCAATATCTCTTAAAAAGGTTAAGAATGAAATAGAAGATAACCAGTTATAATTATTAACTATAAAAGCTTGTGAATGTAGTCCACAAGAACAGTCTACAAATAGAGAAATTTGGCGCTTTATTTTTTCTGACCATTTTTGTACTGTATCAATTAAATTGATATTTCGTTTTGATTTTTTAAAACTTGGATCTCCTATTAATCCAGTACCTCCTCCTATCAGAATTAAAGGGCGATGTCCAGATATCTGAAATTGTCTTAAACATAATAGTGGAATTAAGTGTCCTATATGCAGACTGTCAGATGTTGGATCAAATCCACAATATAAAGTTATTGGTTTTGATTTTAATATTTCAATCAATGATTTTTTGTCTGTTATTTGTGCTATTAAATTACGTTTATATAAATATTGTATTATATTTAAATTTTCATTATTCATATAGATATATTTTAGTAAATTAAATAGGGATTTTATATGTATTTATACATTGAATATTACTGTATTAATCTGGTTTTATTTTAGTATATTATCAAATTTATTGGAATTACAGTAGTTATAATTAAGGAGATAAACGGTAAACATACCATGTATGACTACATCTTTGATATATAAATCGATCATGTAATCTATTTATTCCGCCTTGCCAGAACTCCATACTATTTATATTGATTTTGTATCCACCCCAAAATTCAGGAAATGGTATTTTTTTATCTAAATATTTTTTTTTTAATTCTAAAAATTTATTGTTAAGAACATTTTTAGAGGAGATAATTTTAGATTGATTGGATACCCATGTACTAATTTGGTTATTTTTTGGGCGTGTATAAAATTGTTTTAAAACTTCTTTTTCTGAAAGTTTACAAACGGTTCCGGTTACTATTACTTGTCTATCTATTATGTTCCAAGGGAAGCATAAACTAATTTTTGGGTTATTAGCTAAATGTGTAGCTTTACGGCTATTAAGATTAGTAAAAAATGTCATTTCTTTATTGGTAAATTCTTTTAATAGCACTATACGTTGATAAGGTTGACCAGTGTGATCTACTGTAGCTAAGCACATTGCAGTCGGATCAGGTACTTGGGCAAAATAAGCTTGATTTAGCCATATTGAAAATAATTGGATAGGCTGGTCAGTTAAGTCTGAATGACGTAGTTGTCCGGATGTATATTCTCGTCTGATGTGAGAGATATTAGTATTATCTATTGACATAAAATGTGATTTAGCATTAATTGTTGTAAAATACAATAACATATTTTGTGTTATTGTTTAAAATATATAATAACATTAAAAAAGATAAGAATAATAATTGATAGATTTCAGTACTTATAACATAGACTATTTTCTTGTAAAGACATTATTATTATATCAGTTATAAATAGTAATTGTTATTCATTTATAATGAGATAAGGATTAAGGAAGTATGTTGTTATAAAGTTTATTGATCTTATTAATAAGTATATATTTTAAATTTTATAAATATTCTTAATTTTTATTGTGTAAGTTTATGATATTTTTTTCTAATTTAGAAATAATTTTATTTAGAAAAATTATTTCTTCATGATTAATTCCACTAAAAATTTCGTTTCTAGTAGTAGAAATAACCCGATTTACTTCGATAATAACAGGTTGAGCCTTGTCAGT
The DNA here is from genome assembly GCF_023586085.1 of Blochmannia endosymbiont of Camponotus sp. Taxonomy (NCBI): domain Bacteria; kingdom Pseudomonadati; phylum Pseudomonadota; class Gammaproteobacteria; order Enterobacterales; family Enterobacteriaceae; genus Candidatus Blochmanniella; species Blochmannia endosymbiont of Camponotus sp. The sequence goes on along the minus strand of NZ_CP097757.1, from coordinate 627,361 downwards.
TAATTTAATTCGTTTAGCTCGTCGATCATTAACACAAGTGTGTCTGATAATTAATGCTTTTTCTTCAAGTTGATCCAGTGTTCTTACTAAAGACGGTTGTTCAATTCCTATGGCTTTTGCTAATTGTATTTGGGATTGTTCCGGAGGTAGTTGACAAATATTGTGTAATGTAATCCAATGTGTTTGTGTAAGTTTTAAAGGTTTTAAACGATGATCAATTAAAGCGCGCCATATTCTTACAAGACGTGCTAAATCTGATCCTAATGGTGATTCCAATTTTTTTTCCTTTTGATTAAGTTTATTTTATTTAGATATACTATTGGTTATAAGTAAGTTAATTATTATTTATATAAATGTATTATTTATAATAATAAGATGTCATATTATACATGATTATGATTATAGGTAAGCAATTATAATATGTTATTATATAGAGTTTAATTCATTAAAGTATAGCATATATTTATAAGAGTAAATAATTTTTTAAAAATTTTATTATATTAATATTGTGTATTTTTAAGTGATAAATATATGAAGCAACCAAAGTTAACAAGAGTGGTGTGCTTTTATGAATAGATTAGTTTTGTTTATAATTTCGTATAGTAATATATACAGTATCTACATATTTATAATATTAATAAATTTATTATAGTCTATTTTATATTTTAATATTTTTGGTATAAGTAATTATAATTACTTGACTGAGTAAAAATATTTTGTTTAATAAATAAGTAATAAATTTTAATAGTAGTGTTGCATTAAATTAAATTAATATTTTAAATTTGAAGGGACATTTATATTTATTAAATTGTTTTTGAAATAAGTAAATTCTGTTGTTGTAATAAACTGATTGTTTGTTACATATTAGTAATAAAACCATCGTAATTTTATATAATAAATGGTGAAGATATATTAAAATCTGTGATAATATTAATTGTTTATTTCATATAGATATAATCTAATAATAAATATGATTTATAAAGATGATCAAAATACTCTTCGAGCGCGGTTTCGCGGGTTTTATCCAGTTGTAATTGATGTGGAAACAGCAGGTCTGAATGCAAATACTGATGCTTTATTAGAAATTGCTGTTGTTACTCTTAAGATGGACGAATATGGTTGGTTGTGTGTTGATGATTCTATTAATTTTCATATTAAATCGTTTCCTGGAGCTGTTATTCAACCAGAATCACTGGCATTTAATAGAATTGACCTAAATAATCCCTTAAGATCTGCAGTGACAGAACAAGAAGCATTACGTGAAATTTTTGAAATGGTACGTCAGGGTATTGAAACTCAAGAATGTAGTCGTGCTATTATTGTGGCGCACAATGCGTCTTTTGATCATAGTTTTTTGATGGCGGCAGTAGAACGCGTAAGCTTTATGAAAAATAATCCATTTCATCCTTTTGTTACATTCGACACTGCTACTTTAAGTGGTTTGGTATTTGGACAAACAGTATTAGCTAAGGCATGTGCTCATGCAGGAGTTTTTTTTGATAAAAAAAAAGCACATTCTGCGTTATATGACACTGAGCGGACTGCGATGTTATTTTGCGAATTGGTAAATAAGTGGAAAAGACTTGGTGGATGGCCATTAACTCCTTATAGCTCTGATTTTTAATTATATTATTGTTTTTAAATTTTTTTTATAGTAAGAAGTAAAGACCTTAGTATTATGTGTATAACGCTATATAATTCAGTATTATTTTGTTAGTAAGTAAATTAATATAATTATAAGTTATTTCTCAATTTGACCTGATCAATTAGAGTTTTTAGTTCTCCTTTTCGATGCATGTTAATTATGATATCTGCGCCTCCTATTAATTTTCCTTCTATCCATAATTGAGGGAAAGTAGGCCAATTGGAAAACGTTGGTAAAGCACATCTAATATCTAAATGGACTAATACATCAACGTAAAGAAAGGATTGGATATAAGTAGATAACACCTGTGCAGCTTTTGAAGAAAAGCCGCATTTAGGATCGTCTGGAGTACCTTTCATATATAATACAATGGTATTTTTTTCTATTTGATTTTTAATTTTTTCTATTGCATTATTCATTTTTATTGTTAGTGAAAAGTTCAAATTATATTTAGTAAATTTATTATGTAATTTTATTTATTTTTTCTATCTTTAACAGCAATTCAGTGCTTATAATTAATTTTTAAATTTAGCTGTATATTTTTATTTATTTTTAACAAAAGTACCGCGTCTCAGATTAGCAGTTGATAATATTCTTTCAACACTGTTTATAACAGATTTTGTAATAATGTCAATTTCAATATTTATTATATTGCCTATTAATTTATTTCCAAGTGTTGTTTTTATTGCGGTATATGGAGTTAAACACACACGTATATAATTATTACATATTTTACTTACCGTAAGACTTACTCCTTCCACGCCAATTGATCCTTGTGGTAGGATATATTTTTGAAAATACTTATTTTTTATTCTAAACCATATTATTTTATTATTTCTTGAAGTTATTATTTTTTTGATTTTTCCAGTACAATCAATATGCCCGGTCATTAAATGTCCGCCAACTTCAGAATGATAACTGAGTGGTCTTTCTATATTAATTAGGTCCCCTACGTTTAGCATGCCCATATTAGTTAGTTTTAATGTCTCATGTATTAGGTTAAAACTGATTAAATTGTGTTTAATCGCAATAACTGTTAAACAACATCCATTATTTGATATAGAACAGCCAATTTTTAAATTTGAAAGCAAATGTGTGGGTAATGTAACTATATATGTTTTAAAATTAGTTGTTACATTAATTGCATGAACAGGAACGATAGCTTGTATAATACCTGAAAACATATTTTTTCAAATACTATCATGTATAATGTCAAGTTGTATTTAATACCTAGTATAACATACGCCTTTTTTTTGTTAAACATATCTTGAAAACATTTAAATAACTGTAATAAAAATGTGTTTTCATGATATAGGATATTTTCAAAACATTTGATATGTGATAATATCGTGTGTGATTAATCTTTGTGAAGAGGGGTTATTTAGTTTTATTTTTAAAGTATATTGGTTAGGTTTTATAGAATAGTTAAATAATTGAAATCAGTGGAATGCAGAGTGACACCGAGGAGTAAGTGTAGTATATAGTTTTATTGTTGTTGCGTGCGTTCTTAGCTCAGATTGGTTAGAGCACTACCTTGACATGGTAGAGGTCGATGGTTCAAGTCCATTAGAACGCATTAGTTGTAATAAAATATACTACAATAAAATGATTATAAGTTGATTTTTACATAAATGATAAAATTATTTAACCCAATGTATTGGTAGTACTGAATATAAAATAAAACTGTGATTTTTATTTATATAAAATACAACACGTTTTCTGTTTTATAGAAAAAGTATAAAAAGTTATTATTATTATTATATAATTATATTTATAACATGGATATTTTTTGATTAAAAATGAAAATAAATAATATCTTAATATAAGATATCTGCGATATAAGTTATATATAATTTAAGTATATTTAATAAAGAGGAATATTAAAGATGAATCGTGATAGATTAATATGTTCTGCAATTATTTTAAGTTCTTTTGTATTAGCTAGTTGCGCAAGTACAACTAAAATAAAAGAATTGTCTTCTGAAGTTCATGATTTAAGTGAAAAAATTGATCAGATCAGTAGTGATATTGATAGTTTACGTCCTGAGGTAGAAAAAAATAAAATAGAGGCAGCACGAGCTAATCAACGTATTGATAACCAAATCACTTCTTATCATAAGTAATTTAAGCAGGAATGTAGAAAGTATATATTTTTATAATTATGAATCATACATAAAATTAAATATGACTTACGGATTGTTATTATCACGATAAGATAAAGAAAGTTAGAACACAACACCATTAATTTCCTATCAAATGCTGATAGTAAATTAATGGTGTTGTGTTCTATAGTGTTATTGACAATTTTTAAAAAGAACAATTAATTATAATTTTATTAATGTATGTAGAATATAAGAATTATAGTTTATATAAAGCATGAGCTTGAGAGTGTATGGAATTTAATATTAAGTATATTCCTTGGGATCGAGATATAGTTAAGTTTTGTTTTAGTTGTAATTGATTTATTAAAAATGGTTTAATATCAACGTTAACAGCTTCTTGTAAACTTAATCCTTGGTATAAACTGAAAATTATGGTGATAATTCCTTTGACAATAGAAGAATCGCTATATCCGTGTAGTATTATTAAATTATTACTGGGAATTATAGAGTTAGTTAAAGCGATCCATGTTTGACTTTGGCATCCAGAAATTAAATATTTTTTTATTCGCATATTTTTTGGAAATTCAGGTAATAACTTTCCTAGATCGATTATATACATATATCTTTCTTCCCAATTGGTACAACTTAGAAAATTTCGTAGTAATTGTGATTTTGTTGGTAAATTTATCATTTTTGTTTTAGTATAATTGTTATTGATTAAGTAAATATTGTACTTTAGTTAATCCGTGCGCTAAGCGATCGATATCTTTTTTACTTGTATACATAGCAAATGATGCGCGGCACATACCTGGTACTTTAAAATAATTCATAGTAGGTATCGCACAATGATGGCCTGTTCGTATGGCAATACCGTATTGATTTAATAACATTCCAATATCGTATGAATGGTGTGTATCTATATTAAAGGAAATAACGCTACTTCTCATATTTCTTGGGCCGTATAGTGTTAAACCTGGAATGTTTTGTAGTACATTTGTAGCATAATGTGTTAGTTGGTCTTCATACGTATAAATTTTGTCAGTACCTATTGTTTTGATATATGCTATTGCATTATCTAATCCTACTATACCACCAACGTTAGGAGAACCTGATTCAAATTTCCAAGGAGACTCTATAAACGTTGTATCTTGAATTAAACTTACATTTTGAACTATCCCCCCTCCTACTATCCATGGAGGCATTTTTTGAAGTAGTTCTTTTTTGCCATACATGACACCAATACCGGAAGGTCCATATATTTTATGCCCAGAAAATACATAAAAATCACAATTTAATTTCTGTACATCTACTGGTTGGTGCGCAATTCCTTGTGCACCATCTATTAGTATTAAAGCATCGCTTTTTTCCCTCACTATATTACTTATTTCTATTAACGGATTAATAGTTCCTAAAACATTAGACATATGTGATATTGATAAGAGTTGAGTACGATGATCAATCAGCTTTGATAAGCTGGATATATCTAATGTACCGTTGGGAGTTAATGGTATATAACGCAGTATTATTTTTTTGTTTTTTGCTAATATTTGCCATGGAACGATATTGGAATGATGTTCCATTTCACTCAAAATAATATTATCTCCGTAATTTGTAAAATTATGACCCCAACTATTGGCAATTAAGTTAATAGCTTCAGTAGTATTTTTAACAAAAACAATTTCTTCTCTAGATGCATTAATAAAATTAGCTATATGTAAGCGTGCTATTTCCATTTGATCAGTTGATTCAGTACTTAACGTGTGAGTGCCTCGATGTGCGGCAGCATATTCATTGCGATAATAATGAGCTTGCGCGTTTATAACAATATTGGGTTTTTGAGCAGCTGCGGCGCTATCAAGATAAATAAGAGGATGTTGATTTATAATACGATTTAATATAGGAAAATCTGATCTAATTTTTTCTATAGGATACATTGTCATGTTGTGATCCTTGATAAAGCTTTGTTAATTCTTTCCAAAACGGTATCTCGCACTATAGGATTTTCAATGGATCCTATAATTTCGACAGAAAAAGCGTAAATAAGCATTTTTAATGCATCTTTTTTTGGAATACCTCGTGTGCTCAGATAAAATAGATGTTCAGCATTAATTTGTCCTATTGTTGATCCATGACTGCATTTTACATCATCAGAGTAAATTTCAAGTTTAGGAGTGCTGCTAATGTTTGCATCTTGGTGCAATAGTAAGTTATTGTTCGTCATTTTTCCGTCAGTTTTCATAGAATTTGGATTTACTTTTATTAATCCATTAAATACGCCAGTACTACAATCACATGCAATTATTTTATGTATTTGTCTGCTTATAGCGTATTCTTGATTGTTATGTTCTAAATAAGTTCGTATATCTCCGATATCTTTTTTTGATAGTAAAATTAAACTATTTAGTGACAAAGATGCTCCCGAGTAATTGATCTGAGCGCTAGTTTGATGACATGTAAGTTTAGGGCCAAGAATAACAAAGATACTACTGTCTACATTTGAATACTGTCCTACGTTAATATCATTATGTGCTATATGGTAACTTTCATTATTTTCAAATACTAATTTAATATGACGTAATTTAGCGTTATTTTCTATTTTCATAGACATACGTGCACCACTAAAGTGTGCATTTTTATTTATATTCATAAAATGTTCTATAACACAGGTATTGGAGTGGCAACCGATTTCAAGATAATGATAATAATGCGATGTAATTAATTTATTTTTTTCATTAGATCCTTCATTTATATATAGCAAATATAGTGGTTTTTTTGTTATTTTTTGTGCAGGTAAAGTTATATGTATTGTTGCATCGCTGAGGCATTCAGTTAAATATAAGAACATTTCCGGTTGAATTGGATTAGGTATTTCATAATAATTGGGATTACGATTGATTTTAATTATCCATGGATCAATATTTTTATCACTTAATTCTGGCGAGAATTTACCGTTGATAAATGTTAGACAATAGGAATCTATAGAAAGTCCTAGTTTTTTATATTGAAATTCGTTAAATTCAATATTTCTTGAGAAATCAAAATTGTGGGTTAAAAATTCTTCAAGAGAAGTATATTTCCAATTATCATTTTTTAGGTCTGGCAATCCGAGTGTTTCAATGTGTTTCCAACGCTTATGTATCAGGCTTGAATTACTACTATTTTTTTGTTTAAATAATTGGTACCATTCGTTTAATACTCGATTTTTATTATCAAGATAACCAGCCATAGCCTTTTTCCTCGAGTTTTTTGACTAAATCGACATGACCAGATCTTATAATATGGCCCTTGTGTAGTACATGAACATAATCTGGTTTAATGTATTCTAAAATTCTTTGGTAATGCGTGATGATGATGAATGAACGTTTCTTATTACTTAACATATTAAGACCGTTGTAAACAATTTTTACCGCATCTATATCTAAACCAGAATCTGTTTCATCAAGAATACATAGTAATGGTTCTAGCATTATCATTTGCAGGATATCATTGCGTTTTTTTTCACCTCCAGAAAATCCGACGTTTACTGATCTAGTCAAAAGATCAGAGGGCATTTCTAATAATCTCATATTTTTTTGAACGAGTTGGATAAAATCAAATCGATCAATAAGAGATTGATTCCTGTATTTCCGTATGGCATTAACAGCACTGTGTAAAAATAATTGGTTACTGATTCCTGGAATATCTACTGGGTGTTGAAATGCTACAAAAATTCCTTCACCGGCACGTTCTTCTGGTTTTAGAAGCAACAAATTTTTATTTTTAAATAAAATTTCCCCATCAGTAACAATATAATCTTGTTGACCAGATAGTGTAGCAGATAATGTGCTTTTCCCAGATCCATTAGGACCCATAATAATGTGTATTTCACCTGGATTAATTTCTAGATTTAGTCCTTTTAAAATAGATATATCTTGTACACTGACATTCAAATTTTTTATTGATAACATTGTGATTCTCCTTTTTGAATGACTATATTTTACGATACTTAAAATACAAATGTTATCCAACACTGTGTTCTAGAGTAATTGCTAGCAATTTTTGTGCTTCTATAGAAAATTCTAAAGGTAATTTAGAAAGTATGTCTTTGCAAAATCCATTTACAATCATAGAGATAGCATCATCTTCATTAATACCTCGTTGTCTACAATAAAACAGTTGATTATCACTGATTCGTGAAGTTGTAGCTTCGTGTTCTAGTTGTGTATTATTATTATGTGATTCGATGATTGGAAATGTATGAGAACTACATTGTTTACCTATTAACATTGAATCGCATTGCGTAAAATTACGTGAATTTGAAGCAGTTTTCGCAATTTTTACTAATCCCCTATAAGTATTTTGACTATTTCCAAGAGCAATTCCTTTTGAAATAATGGTTGAGTGTGTATCATTTCCAATGTGAATCATTTTTGTTCCAGTATCTGCTTGTTGTATGCCATTAGTAATAGCAACGGAAAAAAATTCTCCAATAGAATTGTTTCCTTTTAAGATTACACTTGGGTATTTCCAAGTAATAGCAGAACCAGACTCAGATTGAGTCCAAGACATTTTAGAATTTTCTCCGGCACATAGCGCTCGTTTAGTAACGAAGTTGAAAATTCCACCTTGAGAATGTTGATTACCAGAAAACCAGTTTTGTACTGTTGAATATTTTACTTGGGCGTCTTTTAGTACGATAACTTCTACAACTGCTGCGTGCAGTTGATAACTATCGTGTATTGGAGCTGAACATCCTTCAATGTAGCTAACATAACTGCCTGTATCGGCAATCAAAATAGTGCGTTCAAATTGTCCAGTTTTTTTAGAATTCATACGAAAATAAGTTGATAATTCCATAGGGCAACGTACATTTTTAGGAATGTATACGAACGTACCATCAGATACAACTGCAGCGTTGAGTGCAGCAAAAAAATTATCTTTAAAAGATACTACAGTTCCTAAATATTGACGTACTAAATCTGGATAATCGCGAATGGCGTCTGAAAATGAGCAGAAAATAATGCCTTTTTTTAATAAAGTAGTATGGAATGTAGTAGACACAGAAACTGAATCAAAAATAGCGTCAACTGCTACGTTTCCCTTGTCATGTGTTGGTATACCTAGTTTATTAAAAGTTTTCTTTACTTCTTTAGTTAAGTATTTTGATTTATTTAAGGTAGTATTTGCATTTTTTTGGGTTTTGTGATTTTTTTTGTTTTCGACACATGCTGGAGCAGAAAAATAACTGTAAGAATTATAGTCAAGTTTTTGATAATGTCCTTTTAACCAATGTGGTTCTTTCATATTAGACCAGGCATGATAACCTGCAAGTCTAAATTCTAACATCCATTTTGGTTCTGATCTTTTTTTTGAAATAGCATATACTACATTTTCATTAATACCTTTTTTTAGTTCTTCATTGCTTAGTTTAGTAAAAAAACCTTCTTTATAATACGACTCATTTTTTTTAGTTAAATTTTTATCAATATCGTGTATGTTAAAATTATTGCGTACCATAATAATACCTGTTTTTAAATTCCAAAACTTTCACCGCATCCACAGGAATATTGAGCTTGAGGATTATTAAATTTAAATATATGATTTAATCCGTCTTCTACATAATCTAATTCAGTTCCATCAATAAATGGCATTATATCTAATGGTATAAATAATTTAGCTCCGTTACGTTCAAATATTAGATTATTATCATTTAATGATACAACTTTAGACATAATGTATGTAAAGCCCGCGCACCCTGATTTTTTTATGCTTACTTTTAATCCTAAAATATCAGGATCTTTATTTTTTATATTAAGAATTTGTTGTACTGCTGCATCTGTTAAGGTTAGACCATTCCAAGAAACATGGTTTTTAAGTATATAATGTGTATTTTTTTTGATATCATTTTTCATTATAAATTACCTGTTAAATTTATTATGTAATATTTTTATTAAAGTAAATATTTTAATTATTTTTGCTGTATTAAATATTTATATTCGTAAAATATTTTCATATTTTATATGATTTATTTATGTACTGTATTATGTCATCATATAGCATAATTTCTGTAAACAGCATAGGTTTAATTTTTTAATTAATGTTTCAAAATTAATTTTTATGCTTTTGAACAGTAAATATAATTTATTTTAGAAGCCATGTTATTAATATATATCGTATGTATGGTCTCTTTTTTAAGATTAATGAAATTATATTATATACGATTCATTATAATCAGTAGGCGTAAACCTATATATGTAATCATATTAAAAAATTAAATGAATATATCATTAGTAATTAAGATCAACATAAAATTAGTAATAAATTATGATATATTGTTGATTAACCAATCAGAAGCTTCTAGCAATTCTTTTTTATGTTGAGGCCAGTTCTTGATCCATTGTTCGCAACAATATGAAATACTTGTGGTGTTATATGGTATGCCCACTAATTTTTTTTCTAACATTTCTAAAGGGTCTGGTTCTAAACAATCGGTAAAAATGTGACAATAATCAATTATTCCGCGTTTTATATTAAAATATAATGTTACATTACCCCAATCAAACTGGGTGTCTAGCTGATGTGTAAATATAGGAGTATTGCCAAAATTCCAGTTCCAATCGCGTTGTTTGTTGAATTGATCAGAAAATCCTGGCATATGATAAGCATTCTCTATAGAGAATATTTCTGGTGTTACTCTCATTCTGTAATGTTCAAAAAATGCTTCTGTTAATCCTTGACATACTTCTTCATGATTAATATCAGGTTTTAATGTATTTAAATTAGCAACACGAGAGCGAACAGAGGAAATGCCTTTAGTCTTTAACTTTTTGAGATCTGGATTAAGATAATAAGTAAGTTTATCAATATCAACGTGTAAGAGCAATGTTCCGTGATGAAATTGACATCTAGGTGTTTTACGATATGCAGAACCACTAATTTTACGTTCTCCTTCTGTTGTATTGATGACAAGATCATTTCTTCCAGAGAAGATGGCTTTAATTCCAATACGACTCAATCCATTTAAAACTATATTAGTGGATAAGTTTTTGTTATAATGTTCCTGAGTAGATATAAAGGTAAAACAAGTATTGCCTAAGTCATGAAATACAGCCCCCCCTCCGCTACTTCTTCTAGCTAATTTAATTCCATCTCGTTCCATACGGCGAGTGTTACATTCTTTCCATGCATTTTGAGCTCGTCCTATTACCACTGTGTTTTGATTTCTCCATAAAAATAGTATGGATTGTTTTTTAGGTATGTTTTGAAACATATATTCTTCAAGTGATAAATTAAACCATGGATCATAAGAGTTAGAAAACAATAATCTTAAACAACACATAAATCTTCCTTTGTCGGTATTTAATATCTGATATATAATTTTTATATATCCATACATATACGTACATTTAAATAGATATACTATATTATTACTGATAATAGTAAGTTTTTTAAATTTTTAATTAAATTATCAGTGCTGGAAATAATTTTTATATATGTTTTTAATTTTATATAAATTTAATATTATTACTTAAATAGTTATATGAAACTTTTTATTTTGTAAAAAAATTATGTAAATTAAAAATTAAAAACATATATGCTTGTTTTTATTCAATTTATTTAAAGTAATTTTTTAATTCTATTTTATGTATTTAATGTTCTGTTAGTAATATTTCAATGGTTTTGATATAAGATAATATTTGTTATTATCTTAAGGCACCATGAAAACGTTTTATTAAAATTGTTGAGCATTGATTAACAATATCAGAAATTTCTTTTTCTTTTAAAGTGTGGGTTTTACTTTGTAAACATAATTTAATAGTAAAACTTTTGAAACCTTTTGGTATACCTTGACCCCTGTAGACATCAGATAACTTGATTTCAACTAATTGATCTTTATGAGTAATTTTTTTACATTCAGTAATAACAGATTCTGCAGAAATATTATCTGGTACTATTATAGAAATATCACGGTAATTTTTCGGAAATTTAGAAATGGTGGTAATTTTAGACAATGTGGATTGAGAAATTATATTCCATGACAGTTCAAAGACCAATGTGTGTAGTCGTAAATTTAATTTCGTTTGTATAACAGGATGAATCATTCCAATATATCCAATACATATATTATTTAAATAAATCGCTGCGCTTTGTCCAGAATGTAATGCAGGATGTGTGTATTTTTTAAATTTTACATGATTTAATTTGTTGGTTATATTTAGTAATGATTCTACATCTCCTTTTATATCATAAAAATCTACTGGATGTTCTGTTAAATCCCAATGTTCATTAAATCTAAAACCAGATCGTATTCCAGATATCATAAAATTTTGATGTACTTGGTTTTCAGCAGTTTTTTCTGGAATAAAACACATGCCAGTTTCAAATAATTTAATTTGTTTTTTTTGTCTATTTTGATTATAAATCACTGATTTGATTAGTCCTGGCCATAAAGATAGCCTCATGGTAGACATATCTAATGTAATTGGATTTTTTAAAATTAATGGCGTTTGTTGTGGGTGCAATAATTTTTGAATGTTAGGATCCACAAAACTATATGTTATTATTTCTTGATAACCACGATCTATTAATAGATTTTTTACCCTTGATAATGATATAGTTGATGTGTGGTTATAATTTGTTGTTAATTTTGTAGAAATAAAAACATGAGGGATGTTGTTGTATCCATTAATACGTATTATTTCTGCTATTACGTTTTCTTCTATAGAAATATCAAAACGCCAAGATGGCGTCAGTACCTTCCAGTTATTATTTAAAAATTTAGTTTTAAATCCAAGTCGTGTTAAAATATGCGCGATTTCTTTGTCTAAGATATTAAACCCAATAATTTTGTCTAATTTAGTACGATGTAATATAATATTGGTTGGTTTTGGTAATATATCATTATTGATCATGCTTATTATTGGACCGGGGTAACCACCACAAATTTTTAATAATAATGATGTAACGCGATCTAAAGCCAATTTAGATATGCTTGGATCTACTCCTCTTGTATAACGAAAAGAAAAAAGATCATGTGTATGGTATAATTTGGATTGATTTGCGATAATAGATGGATTAAAAAAAGCAGATTGTAACATGATATGACGGGTGTTGGAACAAACGCAATATTGATTAGGAATAGTTATCCCGGCTATTGATAATGGCTTTCTGACATCAGAGATTACTATTGTATTGGGCAATAATTTTAAATTATTGTTATTTGAGAGTTTTAATATTTCCCCGATTTGGGAAAGCCGTATGTGTATTATATTTCCTTCAATTTTTTCGTAATCAATAATATAAACTGGATGTCCCAGTTCTAGTAACACATAATTGGCAATATCAATAACTACATTTACTGAACAGATTCCGCAACGACGTAGTCTTTCTGATATCCATAAGGGTGTAGGAACAGTAATATGAATGTTTTTTAAAATTCTTCCTAGAAATTGTGGGCATGCATCAGGAACTTCAATAGAAACTGGAATGGTTTCGTTGATTGTCGGTGTAATTGAATTTATTTTTATTTTTTTTAATTTCAGATTATTGATAGCTGCTATTTCTCTAGAAATTCCGATTATATTAAAACAATCTCCTCTATTAGGAGTAATATTTATTTCAAAGATATTATCATTAAGGTTCAAATAATTATAAAAGTCTTGCCCAATAGGGGCATCCGTAGGTAGTTCAATTATACCTACTGTTTGATTGATTATTCCTAGTTCTGAAAAAGTACAAAGTATGCCTTCTGATTGTTGTCCTCGTATAACAGTTAGTTTAATTTTGCGTCCATTTGGTAATATTGATCCTATATTAGCAACAACTGTTCGGATATTTTTACGACAATTAGCAGCATTACAAACGATATTCAATAATTTATTACTACCGTGATTTACTTTTGTTATCCATACATTGTTGAAGTTTGGATGTATTTTACATTCTATAATTTCACCAATAACTACTCCATGAAAAATATTAGAAACAGGTTTTACTTCATTAACTTTAAATCCAGCCATAGTTAATTGATCAGATAATTCGATGCTACTAATGGATGGGTTTGTCCATTCTCGTATCCACATCTCACTAAATTTCATTTTAATATCTCTATGTTACTGAAATTGATTAAGGAATTGTAAATCATTTTTAAAAAAAATTCGTATGTCGTTAATATTGTAAAGCAACATTGTTAGTCGTTCTATTCCTATTCCGAAGGCGAATCCTGAAAACTTTTTTGTATTAATATTTGCTTGGTGCAATATATTAGGATGTATCATACCACATCCTAACAGTTCTAACCAATTTCCCGTTTTTTGTTCTATTACATCTATTTCTGCAGATGGTTCTGTAAATGGAAAATAAGATGGTCTGAAACGTAAAGAAATTTTCTCTTCGAAAAAATTATATAAAAAGTCATATAATATTTTTTTCAGGTGACATAAATTAATGTTGTAATCTACCATGAAACCTTCCATTTGATGAAACATAGGTGTGTGGTTTTGATCATAATCTTTACGATATACTCGTCCAAAAGAAATAATCCGCATTGGAGGAGTTTTGTTAGCCATGGCACGTATTTGAATACCAGAGGTATGTGTGCGAAGTAATCTTTTTTCATCAAACCAAAAGGTGTCGTGTTCATCTCGGGAAGGGTGGTGCGCGGGAATATTTAATGCATCAAAATTAAAATAATTATCGTCAATTTCTGGTCCGTGTGTTATAGCAAATCCTAAAGCGTTAAAAAAAAGCTTCATACGTTTTATGGTGCTTGTTATTGGGTGATGTGTTCCTATATCTGATAGGCGTCCTGGTAAAGTAACATCTAACGTATCAGTAATTAAGGTTTTTTTTATATTTTTTGATTTTAAAATATTTTGTTGTTCAATGAATAATGTGTATATATCTTTTTTTGCTTGATTAATAGCTGCGCCTAATTTAGGTCGTATATCTAATGAATAATTATTAAGGGTTTTAATTTGTTGATTCAAATATCCCTTTTTACCTAAAAATTTAATACGTATCGATTCTAAAGTATTTATGCTATTAGATTGTATTATATCTGATCGTGCTTGCATCACTAGTTTGTGTATCAGATCTAATGACATATATAAATCCTTGCGTCATTATTAATTATATATTCACTATTTATAATTAAATTTAATTACTGTCATGTGTAATACATGATTGTGTATAAAGCGAAATTTAAGGAAACTACATTTGTGTATAATCATTTATTAATGCTAGTTTTTATTTGAATTTTTTAAAAAATTACTATTGAATGAAATATTTAGAATATAATGTTTAATTAAAATTTTTTGTATTTACCCTGTAATGGGATACAAATGTTATTAATCAAATTTTTGCCTTTTCGACTAAAATAGAAAAGGTTTCTTTATCGCAAATAGCTATTTCAGCAAGTATTTTTCTGTTAATATAAACATTAGATTTGTGCAATCCATTTATTAAATAATTATAAGAAATACCACATGTTCGCGATGCAGCATTGATGCGATTGATCCATAATCTGCGAAATAAACGTTTCTTCCGACGACGATCCCGATAGGAATATTGCCCAGATTTTATGACTGATTGATAGGCAACACGATAAGTACGAGATCTAGCGCCATAGTAACCTGCTGCTTGTTTTAAGATCTTTTTATGGCGAGCACGTGCCACTACACTATTTTTTACGCGCGTCATATGTACTATTCTCCTAATAATGCAGATAATGTGGTATGATGTTTAAAATAATCTTAATAATAAGTCAAATTGGATTGTCCTATATATATGGTAAACATCTCATAATTGTAGCTAGATAAATTTTAGAGAGTATAGATTTCTGACGTAAATGGCGTTTATGTTTAGTAGATTTTTTAGTTAAAATATGTCGCATATGAGCGTGTTTATATTTATATTTCCCTAAAGCTGTTGTTTTAAATCGTTTACTAGCTGCTTGAAGTGTTTTAATTTTAGGCATAAATCAGTCTCGATAATCTTTTTAATTGTATGTTTTGAACACTAATATATATAATAATATTATTATTATTCAATTTTTGATTTTCGTGGCTTATTATTTCTTTTTAGGATTTAAAATCATGGTCATTTGACGCCCTTCAATTTTATTGGATAAAAATTCTACTGTTGTTAATTCATTTAATTCATTACGTATACGGTGTAACATTTTTGTACCAAGTTGATGGTGGATTAATTCTCCTCCTCTAAAGCGTAAAGTTATCTTTACTTTGTTTCCTTCTTTGAGAAATTTGATTAAATTACGTAATTTAATTTGATAATCTCCTTCATCAGTAACTGGTCTGAATTTTATTTCTTTAACATGAATCACTTTTTGCTTTTTCTTTTGTTCTTTTGTAGATTTATTTTTTTCATATATAAATTTACCATAGTTCATAATTCTACATACAGGTGGGTCAGAATTAGGACTAACTTCAACTAAATCAAGACCGATGTCTTCAGATTGTTTAAGTGCTTCATGTAAACTAACTACACCAATTTGTTTTCCGTCTATTCCGGTCAAACGAACCTTGTGAGCACTAATTTCTCTATTAATACGATTCAATCGTATTGATTGTATTTTTTTTCCTGATTTAAGAATATGTTATTCCTCCATTTGATGAAAACTGTAATTTTTAATTTCATATAGTAATTTTTTTATAAATATATCAATGTTACAGTTATCTAATTTTTTACCACGATAAGTACGTATGGCTACTGTATTTTGATTCATTTCTTTATTACCACAAATCAGCATATAAGGCACACGTTGTAAAGTGTAATAGCGAATTTTAAATCCTATTTTTTCATTTCTCAAGTCTACTTTTGTTCTTATTTGTTTATTTGTCAGTTTTTTTTCTAATATAGAAACATACTCAGATTGTTTACTAGTGACGTTCATCAGGACAACTTGTGTTGGAGCTAGCCATGTTGGAAAAAAGCCCGCGTATTCTTCTGTAATTAAACCAACAAATCGTTCCATGGAACCAAGGATTGCTCTATGAATCATTACGGGAGCTACGCGATTATTTTTATGATCAATATAACGCGCGTTTAGTAAGTTTGGTAAAGAAAAATCTAGCTGTATTGTACCACATTGCCAAGCTCTATTAAAAGAATCAAGTAAAATAAATTCTATTTTAGGGCCATAAAACGCGCCATCATTAGGTTGATATTGAAATGAGATATTATTATGCTGAAGTGCGGTAGATAAATGTTGTTCCGCTGTATCCCATACTGAATCTGTTCCAATCCGTTTTTTTGGACGAGTGGATAGTTTTACTAAAATTGTTTTAAATCCGAATGTATTGTATACATCATACATCATTTTAATACAGTGGTTTAATTCATCGAATATTTGTGTTTTTGCACAAAAAATATGACCGTCGTCTTGAGTGAATTCTCGTGTTCTCATCAATCCATGTAAGGATCCAGATGGTTCATTTCTGTGGCAATTTCCAAATTCAGCAATACGATAAGGTAAGTCTTTATAAGATCTAATGTCTTGATTAAAAATTTGAATATGTCCTGGGCAATTCATTGGTTTAATACAATACTCGTGATTTTCTGAAGAAGTAGTAAATATGTGTTCATGATAATTATCCCAATGGCCTGTTTTTTTCCATAATGCATGATCGATCATAATGGGACTTTTAACTTCTTGGTATTTATATGTTTTAAGTTGTGTTCGTATAATTTTTTTTAATTCTTGTAACAAAATCCATCCATTTTCATGCCAAAATATCATTCCGGAAGCATCCTTTTGCGTGTGATATAGATGTAATTGTTTAGCAAGGTTACGGTGGTCATGTTGCTTAATAGGGTCGTGTAATGTATTGTGTTTTGGCATTCTGAATCGTTGTTCGTTACTCCAAGTAAAACCATAGATACGTTGTAATTTTTTATTTTTATTATTTCCGCGCCAATAAGATGTAGAAATCTTATATAATTTAAAGTTTCTACAAAAACTAATATTAGGTACATGTGGTCCGCGACACATATCTACATATTCTTCATGATAATATAATCCAATATGCTCAGTCGGGTTAATATTTTCGTTGAGAATAGATACTTTGTATTTTTCTCCCAGGGATAAGAAAATTTCTTTGGCTTGTTTCCAAGTAACGCTTTTTTTTGTAATATTGTAATTTTTATTAGCGAGAAGAATCATATGTTTTTCTAGAGTGATTAGGTCATTGTTAGTAAGACGATAATCCAGATCTACATCATAATAAAATCCTGTACTTATTACTGGACCGAGCGCCATTTTAGCTGCAGGCCATAATTGTTTGATAGCATGTCCTAATAAATGCGTGCAAGAATGTCGAATTATATTTAATCCTATATTTCCTTCTGAGTTGATAAATTCTAATGTTGCATCGTGATATATTAAATCTATAACGTCAATAAGTTTGCCATTGACTCGTGCAGCTACGCAATTTTTAGACAATGCTGAATCCGTATCTTTAGCAATTTGTAAAGGAGATACTGGATAATTATATTGATATTTATTTCCGTTATTTAAAATGATTACAAGCATTGATGATTCCCTTATATTGTTAATATCTTATACTTTTTTTTATCGTATAAGATATTAAATTTTTAAGTGTATTCTTTAGTTTTTCATCGTATATCATTTTATAATGTAGAACCATCAAGTATTACAATCTTATCATATCTTTGTTTTTATTTATATATAGACCATATTTATGATAAGTTAAATAATTGAAAATCTTGCATAAGATTGCAGATTTTATTTATTATTATAATAATTTTTATTATATGTTTTTAATACAAAGCTAAATAATTCTAGCATATTATTATTATGAGTAAGAAATATAAATATAAAAATTATGTTTAATTTAATTAATATTGTTTGAAAATTGATTAATAAAAATGATATTAATATCACTTTTATTTTATAATAGAAGATATTCGGATAAATATTCGAGGCTGTATTATGTTTTGTTTTATATTAGTAATTATTATTAAGCAATATTGTAATTGTTTGTTAAACTGATGTATTTAAAATAATTTTTATGATTTTTTTATTACTTTGTGAGTGTATAGGAGTTGTTTATTTTTATTTAAATCATCGTCAATTTTAATAATTAATTGTTAACTAAATTTAATTTTTTAAAGTCTATAATTCTTGACTGAAATTTTTATTGGATATAAAAATGTGCAAATTTTGAATAATTTGATAATAGAATACAGTAGAATTTATAAGTATAATAATATTTATAGTAATTGATGTTGTTATATTTAAAATTGCAGTTTATTTTTTCGTATACAAAAAGAAAGTGTGAGTATATATTTGTTTTTTATTTTAATATATGAATATGTAATATAATTTTTATTATATTTTTGTTTTAATTTTTTATTTCAAATAATATCATGTAATATTAATTAATATAACTAATATAGTAATTTTTAGTGTTATAAACGTTTTATATTATATAAAATATATCTGTTGTAGTATTTGTTGAAATTAATAAAAATTTAAAACATGTACAATAATAATAAATTTATTTAAATAATATTAGAAAAATTATTGAACATTTATTAATATTAATTTTAATGGATTTTATTTTTTACACTAATTTAGGTGGCTTAAATTAATTATTATTTTATAACTATTTTTTACATTTGTTATTTATTTAGATATTTAAAATTTAATTTCAAAGATGTTGAGTGTTTGTTTGAATTATATTGAACTATGGTATTGTTTGTTGTCTTGTATAAATAATTATTATGGTGTTGTCGCTTTTGATATTCAAGTATTTTCAATTAGATTGAAATAAAATGGATTTCAATGAATTTTTAATTTAAAGAATGTTGTCTGTTCGTTATTATTTAATATAATATATATAACTCCTAAAAGGATTTTATTAGTTCATCGATAGCTTTCATTTGTTTTAAAAAATGTTCTAGCTTATTTAAGGGTAATGCAGATGGTCCATCACATTTGGAACAATTTGGGTTTGGGTGTGCTTCAAGAAATAGTCCGGCGATACCTACTGCAGTGCTGGCTCTAGCTATGTCGTAAATCTGTGTATTCCTTCCTCCAGAAGTAGGACTTAAAGGATCACGTGTTTGTAAGGAATGTGTAACATCTACTATTATTGGACAACCTTTAGAAATATGATTCATTATATTAAATCCTAACGTATCTACTATTAAGTTATCATAGCCAAAAGAAGTACCTCGTTCACATAAAATGATTTTGTTATTTTTAAATGAACGACATTTATTAACAACATGTACTATTTGTGTTGGACTCATATATTGTGGTTTTTTTATGTTAATTGCCATTCCAGTTTTTGCTACAGATTCAATTAAGTCTGTTTGACGAGCTAAAAACGCTGGGATTTGTAATACATCTACTACTTCTGACGCAATATTTACTTGATTAATTTCATGTACGTCAGTCATAAGCTTAACTCCGAACACTTTTTTTAATTCCTGAAGTAAGCACAAACCTTTCTCTAGTCCTGGGCCACGATATGAGTCAATCGATGAACGGTTTGCTTTGTCGAAAGATGCTTTAAATATATGGGGTATATTTAATTTTTGAGTTACGTTAACATAATGTTCGCAAACTTTCATCACTATGTCTCGTGACTCTAAAACGTTCATTCCGCCAAATAGTACTAACGGTAAATTATTTGCTACTTTTATATCGATGATGTCAACTGTTAATTGTTGCATGTATTACATTTCCAAATGTTTTTATTTCACATGTGCAGTACTAATTAGATTTTAAATTAAATATGCTCTATTATACATTTACATATTTTATTTTTTAATTTAAATAATTTGTCTTTACTTATTTTTAAATTTAATTATTTAAAATTATATTATCGTAACAAGTAGGATATGTATGTCAAATAAAATATTTAATGAGAAATCCATTTTCCAAATGTTACTCGTTCATAATTATGATAATCACGTATTGTATGAATATGAGTAAATCCAAATTTATAAAATAATGCGCGCATATATCTTCCTTGATTCCAGCCATGTTCTAAAAATAGCCATCCATTTTGGTGCAGATGTTGAGTAGAAAGTTTACAAATTACAGTTAAATCTGCCAACCCTGATTGTCCTGATATTAATGCATTTTTAGGTTCAAAATTCATGTCACTAATTTGTAGACATGAATCATGTTTATCAATATATGGTGGATTACTGACAATAAGATTAAATTTTTTCCCCACTAAATGTTTAAACCAATTTCCATATAAAAATTTTACGTTTTTTAAATTGAAAGAAATTTTATTTTGGCGAGCAATAAGTAACGCCTGATTCTGGCAATCTACCCCTGTAATATTCCAATTTGGTCTTTCTGATGAGAGAGTTAAAGCTATTGTACCTACTCCAGTGCCTAGGTCTAAAACATTTAATCTAGGTTTATATAGTAAGTTAAGCGCGTGCTCTACTAAGCATTCAGTGTCCGATCTGGGAATAAATACACCTGGAACTACCTTAAAATCTAAGGACCAAAATTCTTTTGAACCAATTATATAAGCTATGGGTTCTCCTTTTTTTCTGCGATAAATTAATGATTTTAGTTGTATGATGGTATCATATTTTAATAATGTCTCTCCAAATGCCAACAATTGGGCACGAGATTTATTTGTGACTTTTGATAAAATAATTTCAGCATCTCTCTTTGGACTCATAGATCTCTTTAGATTTAAACTAGCCCAATATAACCATTGCTCCCATGTCATTTTTCTGGCTCTAATAGTTTATCAAGTTGATTGGCTTGATGCTTATCAAAGATCGACTGCATTAAAATATCTAAATTTCCGTTCATTATATCATTTAGTTTATATGATGTGAAAGAAATACGATGATCGGTAATACGACCTTGTTGGAAATTATATGTACGAATACGATCAGATCGATCTCCAGTACCTAGTAGATTACGGCGGGTGCACGATACTTCTTTTTGTCGACGTTTCATTTCAATAGCATGTAATCTAGAAGTCAGCACAGATAATGCTTTAGCTTTATTTTTATGTTGCGATCGTTCATCCTGGCATTCTACGACTAATCCGCTTGGTATATGGGTAACGCGAATTGCTGAATCAGTGGTATTTACATGTTGTCCTCCTGCACCTGATGATCGAAAAGTATCAATTCTTAAGTCATGAGGATTAATACCAGGAAGTTCAATATTTGGTATTATTGGAATTACCGCTATCGTGCAAGTGGAAGTATGAATTCTACCTTGAGATTCAGTGTGAGGTATTCTTTGTACACGATGCCCTCCAGATTCAAATTTTAATTGTCCATATGTGCCTTTGTCAGGAATCTTGGCAATTATTTCTTTATAACCTCCGTATTCGCCATAAGTAGCATTGATAATTTCTATTTTCCATCGACGTACCTCGGAATAACGAGCATACATTCGGAATAATTCTCCCGCAAAAATTGCTGCTTCTTTCCCACCAGTGCCAGCTCGCAATTCTATAAAACAACCTAATTTGTCATTTGGGTCTATTGGTAACAATAGTATTTTTAGATTTTGCTCAAGATTATATTGATCTAAATAAAATTCTTTTAATTCATCTTGAGCAATATCATGCATATCTGTATCCGTAAGCATTTCTTTTATGTTAGTTATTTCTTGTTGAATATTTAACCAACGTTTAAAACAAATAACTATTTCAGACAACCGTGCATGTTCCTTAGATAGAACACAAAAACGTTTTTTATTGCAAATAATATCAGGTTCATTGAGTAATTTTTCCAGTATATTAAAACGTTCTTGTAATACTACTAGTTTCTTAGTAATGGCAGAATTCATACATATTTATATTATAGTGATATATATATTTTTGTTTATATAAAAATTATTGATACTAATAGTTATCAGTATAATTGAAATTTATATTAGTTTTTTAAATAATATTTTGTGACCATATTTTTGCGAGATAAATTGTATCTTAGTTATATTTAGATATAAATCTGAATAGCTATCGTATGTTTATTATGAATAGTATTAAAATCATTAATACAATGGAATGATATCATATATATTCTGTGTATAAAAAATAATTTAAAAATTTTTGTTGTTAGATATATATATAGCAATTGAATCTATATTTATTTAGATGTCTACAAAATATTTTTATTAAAGATTGTACTTGTGTGTATGTATATATTTTAAAATTATTAAAAATAGTGTAAGTTTTATTATTTAATTTAAATATTTCATTATTATCAGTATTTTATAATAAAATTGATGTTATGTAGCATGTTGTAGTACATCTTCAATAAATAAAATATTGAAATTTAAAAATTAAATAAATTAGTTATATATCGTATGTTATTATTAAAAATTTGTTCTAATATTAATTAGATTAAATTAATATCTGATATCATTAAAAATTTTATTTGTGAAGAATAGATAGATGATTGTATGAAAAATATAGCATTGATATAAACGCAATAAATAAAATCTGTATTTTATATAAAAACTTTTTTAAAGCTAATATTTAAATGTATCGACATATATGTTTTAGATTATTTGGAACAGCTGTTTTTATTTGTGTTTCTTGTATTCATCATCAGAATTTTAGTTTACATGAAGACAAATTAGTAGCGTATATGTGGAACAATCATAAGGCATCAATATCTAACATACTTAATTATCAAGCACAAGGTGCTATTATTTATATGATTAATAATCAAAGAAAGGTGTATGTTCCGTTTATTTGGACTCAAGATAATGATAATTGTCACATAAAGTTATTTAATGTTTTTGGATTAACTATAATTTCCATATCTGTAGAAAACGGAGTTGTTTCTATCTGGAACAATATATCTCGTAAAAATGATGATTTAAAAAATGAAGTTCAAAAATGGTTTATGATGGATGTTAGTTATTTTTTAGAACAATTACAACAATGGATTATCGGGTTGCCTAATAGCGATGCGGAATATAATTTAAATTCTATCGGTTGTTTATCCCATATAAATTATTATTATAATAACAAAAACATTTCTATATATTATCGTCATTATTATGCTAATAGCATACCAATTTTACCTAAAGTTTTAGATATATATTATGACCAATATTCTGTCAGATTAATAATAAATAACTGGAATATACAATGAATTATCAATGGCCATCTCCAGGAAAACTTAATTTATTTTTATATATTACCGGGTATCGTGCAGATAATTACCATTACTTGCAGACTTTGTTTCAATTTATTGATTATGGTGATAGTATCGAAGTATTGGTAACAGACAGTGGTAGAGTTAGATTGTTTACTAAGATGGATGGTGTAATGCACCGTGATAACTTAGTTGTGCGAGCGGCAAAGTTGTTACAACATTATTGTTGTCCTGATAAAAAATCAGTGCTTGGTGCGGATATTTTTCTTAATAAGGTGTTACCTATTGGTTCTGGTTTAGGCGGCGCTTCTTCTAATGCCGCAACTGTGTTAATGATACTTAATCAGCAATGGCGTTGTTATTTGAATAAAAATATTTTAATGCGTTTGGGTTTGATGTTGGGATCTGATGTACCAGTGTTTATATATGGATATTCAGCGTTTGCTGAAGGAGTTGGTGATGTGTTTACACCAGTTTTTATACCTGAGAAGTGGTATCTTCTTGTGATACCACCGATTAGTATTAATACTTCGTGGGTTTTTAAAATGTATAAATTAAAAAATCGTTTTTATTCTCCATATCGTTCGATACGAGAGTTATTATCTATGTCTTTTAGTAATGATTTGGAAGAAATTGTAAAAGAGATATTTCCTGAAACAAAGGTATATTTTAAGTATTTGTCACAGTATGCATCTACGCGACTTACGGGAACAGGTTCTTGTATTTTTTCTGAATTTAATACCGAATATCTTGCTTATCAAGTTCAAAGTTATTTGCCATCATGGATAAAAAGTATTGTGACACGAGGCGTAAATTTGTCTCCGTTACATCAAAAATTATTAAAATATAATACATTAGTATTATAATTTTATTACGCTAATAAATGTTGTTATATATATTATTATATATCCTGAGGCATTAGTGATATCATTGAAAATGAAACTATGAGATGTTTTTGATATGAAACTTTTTACTGGAAATGCTATTCCAGAGTTAGCTCGATGCATTGCTAATAGATTATACACTAATCTTGGAAAGGCTTCTGTTGGCCGTTTTAGTGATGGTGAGGTAAGTGTACAAATTAATGAGAATGTACGTGGGGGCGATGTGTTTATTATTCAATCTACTTGTGCTCCAACAAATGATAATTTAATGGAATTGATTGTTATGGTAGACGCATTAAGACGTGCATCGGCTGCTAGGATTACTGCCGTAATTCCTTATTTTGGTTATGCTCGCCAAGATCGAAGAGTTCGTTCTTCTAGGGTGCCTATTACTTCTAGAGTTGTAGCAAATTTTTTATCTAGCGTAGGAGTAGATCGTATTTTGACAGTAGATCTACATGCTGAACAAATACAAGGATTTTTTGATGTACCAGTAGATAACGTTTTTGGAAGTCCAATTTTATTAGAAGATATGATGCAACAAAATTTTAATAATCCGATCGTAGTATCTCCAGATATTGGAGGAGTGATACGTGCTCGCGCTATTGCAAAATTACTTAATGATACTGATATGGCAATTATAGATAAACGAAGATCTCGCGCTAATATTTCTCAAATTATGCATGTTATTGGAGATGTATGTAATCGTGATTGCATATTAGTAGACGATATGATTGATACTGGCGGAACATTATGTAAAGCTGCAGATGTTTTGAAAGAAAAAGGAGCATGCCGAGTGTTTGCTTATACTACTCATCCAATTTTTTCCGGTAATGCTTATGAGAATATTCAAAATTCTATGATCGATGAGATTATAGTTTGCGATACTATTCCATTAAAACCAAAAATAAAATCTTTACCTAATGTGCGTGCATTAACTTTGTCTGGTATGCTTGCTGAAACAATTCGTCGTATTAGTAATGAGGAATCTATTTCTGCTATGTTTGAACATTAAATGAATTTTTCATTATATATTTTCACTTTGGTGTATTCTGTTAGTATTTTAAAATAATCACTATAGGAAGTTAGTTAATCTTTTAGTAACAGGATGTGTAAAATTGATTTAAGAATATATTTATATTTTAATTAATAATTGTGTTAGTAATTTCATAACAATGTTGAATAAATTTTAATTGATAAGATTACATAATAATTTGTGCGAGAAAGATGGCTATTAAGCTTATTGCTGGTTTGGGTAATGTTGGGGCGCGTTATTTTAATACTAGGCATAATTTTGGTTCTAAATACGTTGAGCTGTTAGCTAAAAAATATAGAGTAATGTTAAGTAAAAGTGATATGTTATGTGGGTATGTCGGGAAGTTAGCGCTAGAAAATAATGTTGTGTATTTATTAATACCAGACTCATATATGAATAACAATGGGCTTGCAATATCTAAATTCGTTGATTTTTATCAGTTACATGTAGAAGAAATATTGATAGCACATGATGATCTTGATTTACCGCCAGGTGTAATACGTATTAAATTGGGTAAAAAAATTAATGATAGTCATAATGGATTAAGAGATATTGTTGTTAGATTGAATAATCAATTTAATTTTTATAGATTACGTATTGGTATAGGTCATCCTGGTGAAAAAAGTAAGGTGATTAATTTTGTTTTAAATAAGCCATCTATTTATGAGAAACTTAGAATTGATAACGTAATTAATGAAGTAATACTATATACTGAGAATATAGTGGCTAAAAACTTTGTTAAAGTTATGAATCAATTGCATTCTTATAAGCCTAATGTTTAAGGGATATTTATTTAGGAAGTTTTATTAATTTTTTATAAAATATTGATAATGGTATTTTATTTTATTTAATTTTAATTGTTAAGGTATCATGCAAATTGATTGCAGTATAATTGGATTACCTAATGTAGGTAAGTCTACATTATTTAGTTTATTAACTCATGTATCTGCTAAAGTGGCCAATTTCCCTTTTTGTACTATTCAACCTAATATATCTATAGTTTATATACCTGACTTACGTATATGTCAGTTAACAGATATTTTTCCATCACATAAAACAGTACATGGGACAATGAGATTTATAGACGTTGCCGGTTTAATAAAAGGGGCTGCTCAAGGGCATGGAATGGGTATTCAAGTTTTAAATCATATTCGTGTAACAAAAGTGTTGTGTCATGTGGTACGTTGTTTTGATAATAATCAAATTATTCATGTTTTTAATGATATAGATCCTTGTAGAGATGTTAGTGTTGTTAACACTGAATTGATATTATTTGATATTTTTCAGTGTGAACAAAGTATTTGTGCTTTACAAAAAAAACGTAAGATTATTGATGTTAGTAATAAACAACAGTTATTTTTATTAAAAAAATGTTTGGAGTGTTTATATAATGGGGTTTTTTTAAGAAAAATACAGTTTTCTAATATAGAAAGAATAAATATTGAAAGATTTAATTTTTTAACTATTAAGCCAATTATTTACATTGCTAATATTGATGAAAAATCTGTCATAAATAATATTTATTTAAATAGACTACATGCATTAGCATCTAATGAACAAGCACCATTAG